>CAYJIA010000062.1:0-10510 GCA_964370115.1 uncultured Eubacteriales bacterium | reverse complement strand
TTTGGGGTAGAGCATCGGGATTGTGCCTTTTGACAAATTTTGATAGGTTTATGTAAGATAGTGCATTTTTTGCGTTAGTATGATTTTTTTTTGCTTAAATTTTCGTAGTTGTCCTTACATGCTGATTTAAGTAAATGTTTATTCTTATTTATCAAAATTTGTCACCTCTTTAGTTCTAAAAATGGCGGCTACCTTGTTCGGCAACCGCCATTCACGTTTTTGTAAGATTGTTGTTAAAATAGTGTGATACGAGCATAAATCATGTTATATGATTTAGAAACTCGGTAGCAAACTCATCCATAGGCATCGGTTTTGCATAGTAGTAGCCTTGTCCAATAGTGCAACCCATTTCACAGAGAATATCATGTTGAAGTTTATCCTCAACACCCTCTGCCACGGATTTAAGACCATCAAGACCTCCACAAAGGTCAATAGCGAGTTTTGTTAGTAGTTTAGATTTTTTATCTTTGTGCAAACTACTTATTATCTTCATGTCGATTTTTATCTCATCAAAATCGGACACCATAATGGAGTTTAGGTTTGAATATCCACTGCCGAAATCATCAAGAGATACCAAAAATCCTGCATCAGAGAAAGCCTTGATAATTTCTGACAAGGTATCTTCGGCTATTCCGTTAATAGTTTCGGTTATTTCGATGACAATCTTAGAGTGCTCTATCCCATAATTGTCACAAATTGCCGAAAACTTCTCAACAATTCCCTTTTTAGAAATAGTCATTCTCGAACAGTTCACAGATATAATAGGTACTGTGTCAACACCACCGTCTTTCCAAGAACGCAAAGTTTTGCATACGGCTTCCAATACGAACTCATCAATAATTGAAATAATACCCTCTCTTTCGTAAAAAGGTAAGAAATTAAATGGTGATTGAAGTATTCCGTCTGCTCCACGTCGCCTTATAAGAGCCTCTGCACTCTCAATTTTTCCCGAAGATAAGTTCATTTGAGGTTGCATATATACTACATACTTATCGTCCGCAATCTCCATATCTAAGTTTTCACGCAAAATGCGAGCATAGCTTTCGCCGCTGTGCAAATTGCTTAAAGTTCTACTTGGTCTCCCTAAGTTCCAGTTCCATGTGTATCCAATAGATGTTACAAAGTCTTTTTCATCCAAAAGCTTTTCTTTTAACAAGGCAATGTTTTTTTCAAAGTCATCTTCTGATACATTCTTCGCTATCACAACAAACTCATCGCCGCCTACACGAAAAACATCATCTTCAAAGATTTCACTTAAAATTCTTGACAACCTTATTAGAATATCATCACCATACAATACTCCTTTGGTATCATTGATCGTACTTAGCCCTGATATGTCTGCATATAAAACACCCAAGCTCTCAATACTCATGTCGATATTCTTTATAGCAAGACTGTAGCTGTGCCTATTTTTAATTCCTGTAAGTGTATCATAATAACTTAGTTTGTTGAGCTTTGTGAGAAGCTCTGTTTCGTCAAGGAAACTTGCCGTAAACTTTGCCACTGCTCTTAATGTTGAAATCTTTGTCTTATTGGCAAGTGGATTGTCTATACCTACAAAACCCACTACTCTATCATCATTAGACTTTATGGCACTAACCATAATATCGGAAAGCTCTTGAACTTTCATGAGTTCGTACTCAAGTGTGTTTTCGCCAACTTCGTCGATATTCATAGCAAAAGAACCTTCGGTTTCACACTTACCCAGTAAAACGGCAAGGTCTTCTATCGGTAGATTTTGCAAAATATCTTTATGTGCTTGACAATCCTGCTTGCAAAACTCGTAAGTGTTACTGATGAACTTTCCACAGTCGGACACCTCAAATATATAGCTCCTTTCGGCATCATAATAACTTGCCACTGCTGCCAATAGCGACTGTATAGATGTTCCGGTTTCATTACCGGAGTGTAACAATTCCACGCAACTCATTATGAATTGCTCATCAGCCAACTTGTCCGACACATCTCTTTCAAGCTCAACTATTTTTGATATATCGGTTGCAATTTCAAGTCTTGCCAACTGGCCATTATACGGAATAAGTTTATCTTTTAATAAAAAAGTAATGTCTAAATTCGGATTATAGTACGACCACTCGTAATAGGCATCTTCATTTAACAAATGGTTTGTACAAAATTCGCAGGGTTCGTCTTTCCCTTGTAAAAGTTTATAACATTTGTGTCCCTTCAAATCATCACCGACACTTAATCCGGTTGCACTACGTCCTAATTGATTAAGATACAATAACTCATATGTAACTATATCGCTTACATAAACAATACTGTCTGTGGTATCCAAAATATCGGACGAGTTCTTGTGGCTTATTGCAAGTTCGCTTAGCTCAGCTCTTAAATGTGCACCTTGCAAAATGACTGACAACAACTTACCAATATATTGCAAGCTGTTTATCTCTCGTTCAGACCATATTCTTGTTTTTGTACAGTCATCAAGCCCTATAAAGAAAGTCAGTTCACCATCACGTTTGATTTGTGCATGAACAAAGGATAAGATGCCTTGGTCATCCATAATCTTAAAGGTTGCATCAGCTTCTAACGTTTCTCTTAGGTCGTTTGAATAAATGATGTCATTATGTGCTTTGTCAATGAAATCAGCAAAAATTTCGTAGGGCAAGTCTTGTAGGTTGTCAATCTCGCTCCTTATACCAGCTTTACAATATTCAAAGGTGTTGCTAAGTGTAGCACAGTGGTCTAATGTTTCAAAGATATAACTTCTGTCTGCACCGTATTTTTCACAAATGTAGCTAAGTGTCAAGTTAATTGCATCGGCATTACCATTGTTCTCATACAGAATGTTAAATACAGCCGAGATGAGGTCATAGTCAAAAAAAGAGCTTGCCATTCTATTTGCATTTTCAATTTTTGTTGTACTTCTTGTTGTACCAATGTTTAAGTCGGAAGAATAGAGCATATACCTATTCTTGCCTTGTATCTTTGCTTGACTCAAGGCTTTATCCGCATTTTGATATAGTTCTTCGTAATTTGTACCGTCACGAGGGAAAAGTGCAATACCTACACTTCCCGAAACAGAATAATCCTTATATTCACCCGAGTAAGTTTTTCTGTACACTTCAAGTATTTTTTCTGCTTTTTCAGCAATAAGTTTATCATCAGATAAATTGTCAACAAAGACGATAAATTCATCTCCGCCTATTCTTGCGATTATATCAATATCTCTAAACGCATCTTTTAATCCTGTAGATATGTCTCTTAAAACCTCATCGCCAAAAAAATGTCCCAAATTATCGTTTATCGCCTTGAAATTATCAATATCAATGATAAATAATGCGTGGGTATTTTCGTTACTTGATGCAAGTTTATCGGATATAATCTTTTCTGCACTTATTTTGTTATAGCAATCGGTAAGTAAATCTTTTTGCGAACGTTCTTCAATGGCACGTTGCTCATGAATATCAACACCTTTTCCCATAGCAAAAACAGGTGTGCCAGTGGCGTCTTTAATAAACTTAGAAGTAATACTGTGATATCTATACTCACCACAATCGTGTAACATCCTAAGTTCATATGTATTTGTGACACCGGACTTTATATCATTCATCAACTCTTGATAGATGTGGATATCTTCTTCGTGTATAAGCTCGACCTCGAATATTTTACTTTCCGTAATCAGTGCATTCTCGCCAAATGCACTAAACCACCATTTGCCATAGAAAGAGATACTTCCAGTCCTTAAATCTATTGTGAAAAACCACTCGTCCGACAACTCTTTTGTTTCATAGTTTAGTCGGCTCTTAGGCAGTTTGTCGGTAAAGTAAAAATCATAGTTTGTATCATTTTGCTCATAATCAAATTCTGAACGCAAATCTCTGATAAAACCTACTACATAGTCTTTATCAGATGTGTTTTCAAGTTTGATTAAGGTGATTTCACAGGGAAGTCTATTTCCGGTTGGTGTAATGTGCATCCAATTAAAAACGTGCTTACCATTTTTTAGGGCTAACTCAAAGTTTATTTGTGACATTTCCTCTGAAGTTTTGCCATTCGGCTGAAACTCCGGTGAAAACTCATAAAACCTATCTAAGAATTCCTCACCATTTTCAATATTAAACACACTTAATATATGTGGATTACACATGATATTTATCATGTTTTTATTCCATAAATTAACTCCAAACGGAGCAACACCCAAAATTGACTTTAACATTGGGGCAGAGTTAAAGTCGTTCTCTATATCCATTGAACTTTCGCCCTTAATTATTATATTTTTATTAACACCCATAATCTAATTCCTTTCGCATTTATATAAACGCCCTAACAACTGAACGTGTAGCAAGATTTGTTAATTCATATATCGAAAACCATATACAAACTATTATCCGTCAAACAATAAGGGTAAAGCACAAAAAGACCGCCGCCTTACCCAAAAAGGGCATGGCGATAGCCTTAAATATTTAGCAAATATTTTACAAAATAAAAGTTGACATAACGAATAGACAGAGCTATAATTGTCTGTCTGTCTGTCTGTCTGTCTGTCTGTCTGTCTGTCTGTCTGTCTGTCTGTGACAATTTTATGGGCGTTTTGCAACTATGTCAACCCCCTTTTTGTAAATTTGATAATTTGTTTCTATACAATTATTCACAGTAAATTATAGCATATAAAGATGTCAAAAGTCAATCAAAAAACATGAACTTTGCAAAGTTTTGTAAGTTATTGTTTTATGTTATGGAAAAGCAAATTTTAACGATAGACTGGAAATTACCGCAGGACGACAATGGACGGTTTTATCGCAGGTGTTTTATCTGTGGATATAAGTGGCAAGCAGGGCAAGTGGCACAAGTTTTGTGCCTTTGCTCGCTTGTTGGGGGTTTCCCCAAGCCCCATTTTACGATGATTTCATCATCGAGCCACGCCCCCTTACGGGTGCTATAAAAACACAGGAACAATCACCGTTGTTCTTGTGTTTTTTCGTTGGTTTTTTGGTCGTGTTCCACTCCCAAAAGTCGGTCGATATTAGCCTTTGCAGTTTGAATGTCTTGCATTTCTTTTCGGGCAGTTTGGTACTGCACATAGTCTTTTTTCTTCTGTGAAAGTAGCTGTGCATATTCGGCATCAAGCGATTTAACGGTGGGCAATTTCTTAACGCCGAGTTCGTCAAAAGCCGTCTTTGCCGCCTTGTGCAAAGTTATCTCGGCACGGTGTTCCTCGAAAAACTTTTTGGAGTACCCCGACTTGCGATAGGCGGTGTAAATGTCACGAGTTTTGGCGTAATTGTAGATGTGCTTTTTGAGTACGGCAATCTCAGCTAAATGCTTTTCAGCGGTCTTGATTTTATCGTTTAGACTGTTGAAATTGGCGGTGACTTCTGCCGCTTTTTGCTCCAATTCCTCATACTGAATGAGGTTATGTTCACGCAAAAAGTTTATGGTCTTTGCCATTTGTTTTAGGTTGAAAATCTTAGCCCATCGCTCATAGCCTTTGCCCTTGCCCTCGTCCAATTTCGCTTGTATATCTACAAGAAGATTGACTGCTTTTTCTTGACGTTTGGGCTGTTTGGTCGGTGATTTCTTTGCCCTGTTGAGAAGTGCTTTACCGCTGATAATCGCCATGATTTCATCTTCAGAATAGCCCTCACCGAGCGAGAGTAGACGGATAAATTTCTTTTGCTCCGCACTCTTAAAGGCGTGATGTTTTCCGCTCTTAATCTCATAGCCTGCCGACTGCATAAGCTGTAAAAAATCCTTAAATGTTTTCGGCTTTTTGGCGAGTGCTTCATCAATAGCTTGGCGTAGCTTATCGGAGTGAGAGAGGGACTTTTTGTCTCCGAGCCACTTGCCATAATGCCCTTTGGAACGCTTGGGTTTTTCGATAATGGACAGTCCATTTTCAAGACAAATGCGGTCGGATATTTTTGCAATCGCTCTACCACTTCCGAGAAAATCTCGAAACTTTTTCTCACAATTCAAAGCCGTGGAATTGAAGATAATATGATTGTGTACATGGGATTTGTCAACGTGGGTAGCGACGATAAAAGCGTGTTTTCCTTTGGTGAAACTCAAACCGAGTTCATAGCCAATTTTGTTTGCAAGCTCCGGCGTTATTTCGCCCGGCTTAAACGATTGTCGTATCTGATAAGCGATAACATTGCTTTTCTGTGTACGCCCTGTGATGTCGTCATATTTACGCTTAGAAAGCATAAATTCCGCTTGCACTGTCATGGGGTCGCACTCATAAGTTGACACCAATTCACCGTTGTTTGTTTTGTCGGGATTGACGGCATAATCGGTGCGGTCGGCAAGGCAATCGGCTATTGTTTTGCCTTTGTTTTGGTGCATGGAAATAAGCCTTGTTGTTGCCAAAATAACACCTCCAATCTATAAAAAACAGGCTTGGGGCAGTTTCGTCCTAAGCCTGTTTTCTACCACCTATTTACGTTTTTTCACTTCATTTGCCGCATAACGTATAAACTCATCTACCGTGGGGATTTCCCCTTTGCGTGGCACTCTGTTTTGATACGCTCCCGTTATACCGTCATTTGGCGTATTTTGATATGCGTGATTGATTGCGGCTTGCATGTCCTCTTTGACTTCTTTCGCTGAAACGCCATGCTCTTTCGCTATTTTTCGGTATATTTTCCGATTACTCATTACTTCTCCTTTCTGCTCACTTAGCAATATTTATTACACGCACATTTTGCTCTTGTGCGTACTTTACTGTATAGGCTGTACCGCCTGTGTTTTTTCTCATATAGGCAATACAAACGCTACTGTTATTTATAAGGTGGCGATTTCTTTTGTAGTAACAACCGCTGTGATATTGTTCGGCAGTATACTTCACCTTGTCTGCCTTGCTTTTAATATTTTCATATAGGGCAATGTCCTGTAGCGACCACCCGTCAGCTTGCTCTAAAAACGGTAAAACAAGTATCAGCTTTATGTTCGGATATTTCGACTTTAAGTCCAAAATGGCAAGTGCCACTTCTGTGTCAAAACCCAAAGCACCACCGACACCGAAGAACAAGTAGCCCTCGTTTATCAGCGTTTCTATTTCCGCATATAACCGCTCTTTCATTCGCTTGTAATCGCCCTTGCTTATTTCTCTGTGACCGCTAAAACTGCAAGTTCTGTTACGCATAGTTTCGCCCACTTTACACTATAATAATTATTGTCGCATATATTATACGATAATAATTATTAAAAAGCAATATTTATCGTAGTAAAATTACGATATATTTAATTACGACAAGAGGTGAACTATGATAAATATTTTAGAGCAGATAACGAAAATGCGTGAACAAAGAGGTTGGAGCGAATACGCACTTGCGGAACGTGCGGATTTACCGCAATCCACTATTTCGTCTTGGTACAAAAAGAATATGCTTCCCTCACTTGTTTCGCTTGAAAAAATATGTGTAGCATTTGATATGTCCATGTCGCAATTTTTAGCCGCAGACGATGAGATTTTTCCTTTGGACTGTGAACAAAAAGCACTTTTAGACAAGTGGGCAATGTTGACCAAAGAGCAAAAAACCGCAGTGCTCAACCTATTACAAACTTTCAACTGAAGATATGAGACTTAGACAAGTAAGAGTTGACAAATGTAAAAAGCAAGGGGCGATAGCGATTAGTGCTGTCGCCCCTCGCTATGTTTTGCATGGAGTAAAACTACTCTCCAACCATACCGTCACCATCGGCATCTTTCATGTACTTGTAAAGCCAATGGTCTGATGTAATCGGCATTAAAAATCCTGCCGCTTTTGCTTCAGCTATGGTCACTGTTCCGTTGCCGTTTGTGTCAATGTCCGCTATGCTATGCGTTTCCGTTTCGGGTGTCGGAGTTTGCGTTGTCGGTGGCGTTGTTTCGGCTTCTTCTGTTGCTCCATAAGGGGAACTGCTCTCCCCGGTTGCGTAGTCGATTGTCACACCGTCCTGCACGTTATAGCAGAACACATTGTATAATACGCCCTCGCCGTCGTCCTCCACGGATTTTGCTTCCATAAGTACGCCTGTTGCAAGTAAATTGTTGCCCTCAAAGATAGGCGTTACTCTCATGTAAACATGATTGCCTGTCTCCTGCACATAGTCTGCGACCATGTTTTCAAACAGCAACATTCCGTCCACATTCATAGAGCGAGTTCCGGTTATAAGGTTGCGTTCGTTGGCATTTTCGCCTGTGAGCTGAAAGCCCAAAATGTGACATCTGTTATATAAGTAACCACCGCTTACAATACTATATTCCGCTTGCACCCACCCTGTCGGATAGACGGAAGAAATGCTCTCTCTGTCCTCTGTCGGCATGATGTCAAGTCCGACACTTGCGGTCGCAACGCCACAACGTCCTAAGCTGTCAAGCGGTGAATATCTTTCAAACGATACGTCTGTCATTTCGCTATCGCTGAAGAACGGCATATTGTCGTTGACAGCTACATAATATGAGCCGTCAAAAGCAGGAATATCAGAAAGTGAAAAGATTTTGACTTCTACGGCTTCCGTCTCACTCTCGGTAGGGGTTTCAGTCGGTGCTTCCGTCGGAGTGTACTTTTCATCAAGTGTAGTAGCTTCTGTGTCTTGGCTGACACTCATATCCGCTACATCGGGTACATCATTACTGCAAGCTGTAAACGCCAACAATAACGCCAAACACAGGCTTAAAATCATGCTCTTATTAAATGTTTTCATTTCTCTTTTTCCCACTCCTCAATCGTTATTTTTTTATGGGAATTGCCCATGATTTCTACTGTGGAAATGAGTTTGAAACCCTGTGTCAAGTCAACATCAAACTTCATGTCACTTGGATAATCTCTATTCCATTTACACAAGTATATGATGTCGATTTTGGTTAGGTGCGGAGCTATGGGGAGGTTTTCAACAAAATAATACACATCTTCCGTACCCTCTAAAAAATTCTCACTGACAATGATGTTGCTCACGTCCATGTCTTTGAACTGCTTAAACGAGTAAGCGTTCATCATCAGCTTGCTGTCCGCTACTACCGACAAAATGTGTTCACGAAGTTTGACATCTTGACTTTGCCGACGGCGGTTAAACATCATACCGTTTCTCTTGTCAATGGCAAGGAATATTTTCATAAGAACATTACCTCTTTACTTTTTTTTGAATATTCAAGACTTGAATTATCTATAATAATAATTATATGGAATTATTATCCCTATGTCAACGAAAATTGATAATTTAATTCCCCGAACTAAGATAAGTCGGGGATTATAATTATATACAATGGGGGTGATAAAATATGTATGAGGATTTTTTTGCAAAGCGATTGGCTTCTTTAAGAATGAACATGGGTGTTTCTGCACGAGATATGAGTTTATCCATTGGTCAAAGCGAAAGCTATATTAACAAAATTGAAAATGGCAAGTCATTTCCCACAATGCAGAGCTTCTTTTACATTTGTGAGTTTTTGAAAGTCACGCCGAAAGAGTTTTTTGAGGAAAACATTTCAAATCCTACCGCAGTCAATGAAGCTGTGAAATATCTTGAAAAACTTGACGAAAAGCAATTTTCAAACGTACTGAGCATCATTAAGGACTTAACAAAATAAAAGAGAGTGGCTTACCTTATCGGTAAACCACTCTCTTTTGGCGTCTATTCAGTTATATCGCCTTTAACCAGTCTCGGAATAATTCCACATTGGCAATGATAAAAACAGCAATAAGTGGTAGTCCAAACGGTGATAAAGCCCATGCGAAAATGAGTGCTGGAATACCTACTGGCTGTGCATCACCTGTGATACAACCGCCGATACCGATAATTAAAAACAGGATTGCTACAACTCCCAAAATACCACCGCCTACATAAAGTAAGGCTTTGGATATTGCAAGTGCGATTGTGAGTGTCAAAGTTATTGGGAACAACAATATTTTCAATAACACTTTCATGGTCATTTCCTCCTATAAATCAAATCTTTTTACTATCTTAATTATAATCAGACAAGGAAGAAAAGTCCATTTTGTCTTATAATTTAACTTCTCGCCAATTTGACGAGAAGTTAAATTGTCGCAAGTTTTAGCATAATTTCCTCCGCAACACCCCACATCTTCTCATAGCTCTGTCGCAAGTCCTCGATGTCCTCGCTGTAAACATTGCCTGTCTCATGCACACGCTTTGTGAGTTGATTTAGGCTGTTGCTCGTCACACGAAGTATACGCACAAGCTCACGCACATCGACGGTGTCAAGATGTATGATAAATCCGTCAATCGCCATTTTGCGGAGGTAAGCACCCATGTTACGAGTGCCTACCTCTGCCATTTTTTCCTTAATCATCGCCTTTTCATCGTCTGTAACACGAAATTGGATATGATGATACCTTTGTCGCTCTGCCACGTCATCGCTCCTCTCTATCGGGTTTTGGTTTTTTTGGGGTCTCACTTCCTCTCTGTGGTGGCTGTTTTAAGCTATCAAGTACCGAGGGTCTCTCTTGCTTTGAAATACGGTTTTCCTGTGTTGGCTCGGTACGTCCACCACTCAAATTAAGTTTTGCATCAAGATAGGCAAGCCTTGCGGATTTCTCTTTGA
>CAYJIA010000061.1:3022-10552 GCA_964370115.1 uncultured Eubacteriales bacterium | reverse complement strand
CCCTGGCCTACTGCTTAGAAGGCAGTTGCTCTATCCAGCTGAGCTATTGGCGCATGCGCAATAAATCAGACTTTTGTCTGATGGAGCGGGTGATGGGAATCGAACCCACACGGCCAGCTTGGAAGGCTGGAGTTCTACCACTGAACTACACCCGCACAGTTTTTGCGACATATAGTATTGTAACACTAGATTCACCTTTTGTCAACATATTTTTCAAAAATTCTTTCAACATTTTAATAAATATCAAGGAGTGACTTTTTTGCCACTCCTTAAATTTACTTTTACGCTCCAATTATTCTTCAGAGTCTACCTTTAAATCATCCTCGTCTTTGTCCATAGATATATGGTTTTCTGGGTCGTATTTCAAAAATCTTCCCTTTGTTGTGTGTTTCACCATATACATGGTTTCATCGGCGAGAGTAAGCATTTCTCTGAAATTTTTCGAGTGAGTTGGATATGATATATATCCGCCTGAAATTCCTAGCGGGAAATTGCCCTCTGGCGTTTCTATTGTTGCATTTCTAAAGTCTTTATACAATCTTTGTACATAGTCCTCGGTTTCTTCACTTGTACTGTTTCCATAAATAAATATAGCAAATTCGTCACCACTTAGCCTTGCAGCTATTTTGTGCGGTGCCTCGCAGTTTTCTAGCGTGTCTGCCGCTTTACAAATATATTTATCTCCATGCTCGTGTCCAAAATTATCGTTTACATACTTTAGATTGTCAAGGTCCATCATGATAAGCGCGCCGTCCTTGATTTTTTGAGGTGTCTTAAACAGCTTTGTAGTAGCAGTTATAAATGCGCGTCGGCTATAGATATTTGTCAAGAAGTCCATGTCTCTCTCGTGCTCTATGTTTTTCTTTTCCTCTATCTCCTCTGTCACATCTTGTATAATACCCCATGTTCCTGTATCTTCAAAGTACGCCTTGATTTTTAGATAGTAGTGTCCGTTTTCATCTTCAAGAACAAAGATATCTTTGTCTATGTCGTGTGCATTTGAACATACTGTGCTTATTTTTTCAAGGAATAGGTCAGAGTCAGATAGTAGCTCTTGTGTCTCTTTTTCGTCAAGTCTTAAAAGTGAGCCTATTTTATTTGTCGCCACCACACCGCTTGTTTCGGTGCCACACTGATACATTGCCATTGGCATATCCGCATAATCAAAGATTGTAGACATTTTTCCTGACATTTTCAAAAGATTTTCTACCATTACATTGATATGCTTGCTAAGCTCTGCAAACTCAGGAACCGTGTCTATGTCAATCTTTCGCGAAAGCTCTCCAGACGATATATTGTGAAGCTCTGCTATAAATTTGTTGATGTTTTTTATTATGAGCGTGTTTATAATTTTATATACGACTAGGGTCGCTAGCACACATGCCGCTGCAACTATAGATACTATTAAAACTATATTTCCAACAAGTGACTCAAATATTACCTCGGTATTCATTGCATATAAGAAAATTTCATCGCCTACCATCATTGCATGGACATATACCGACTCTCCATCAATATTAATAAAAACACCGTTTGGTAGTTCTTGTGTTGCATCTATGTCAATTCCTATATCCGCCGTACCCTGTCCTTTTACATCGCTGTTTGTTGTAGCAGTTACTGTTTGGCTTTTCTCATCAATTATATATATATCTTCTCCCTGTGTTATAGATATATAAGATATAATATCCTCAATCGCCGTGCCCTTTGTTGCCTCCAAAACTTTTTCGCCTTCTATGCCTACTTGGATTATATAGCTTTTGTCTAAGCTCCAAATCGCGAAGTATTGCATTGACTTGCCACTTACTGTATTATCAGTAATCTCTTGAACCAGTCTTGCATCGCGGTTGTCTAGCATTTGTGCAAAAAACTGCATTTGCTCGCCTGACTCAAAGCTTGAACCATAATATTCTTCGTTTGTTCCGCTATACAAATTACCGTTTTCATCAAACAAGTTTATTTCATCCGCGGTCATCAAATCAGCTATCTCTCTTAGCTTTTCACTGTCGTTTTGGACTTGTTCGTCAACACCAAGTATATATGCTATTGCATCTGTTATAGCCAAAAGCTCACGCTCAAAAGTTTGTGCCTCATCTTGTTTTTTTACATCATTACTTGCTATAATGTCTGCAATTTCTTCAATTTTTTGATTGCCACTTTCGTCTGCTCTCATCTCAAGTGAGTAATATTCAACAACTATTGTTATGGCAAGGCTTATAAGTAACATTATAGAAAACGTGGTTATAAGGCGCATTAAAATTCGTTTTTTCATACCTCTTCCTCCTCATTTTTTTTATTACTTTTAAAGATAACAAATTTATTCTTTCCTGTAATCTTTGCCTCAAGAAGCGCTTTATTTGCCCTTGCATTCGCCTCTTCATACTCATTTGCCGTTTCAGGTAAAATATACGCACCCACGCTTATAGATATTTTTTCAAATTCTAGATTTTGTATTTTCACATTGGCGGCACTAGTAAATATTTTTTGTATTAATTCCTTTGCTTGTCGTTTATCTTTAAGATTTTCCAAAAGAACCACGAACTCGTCTCCGCCAAGACGGCCCATTATATCGCCGTTTCTAAGCCTACTCTTTATTGCGCCGACAAATTCTTGCAGACACAAGTCTCCTGCCTCGAACCCATATTTATCATTAATCATATTAAAATTATCAATGTCGAGTATCAACAGTGCCTGAGTTCTTTTTTTGCCTTTTCGTCTTTTTATAGCCTCTGCAATTTTCTCGGTTGCTGCAGCACGACTATAAGTTCTTGTCAGTGCGTCTGTCTCGATACTGGCTTGAAGGCTATTTGCAAGCGAATAACTGCTTTCAAGCGCCTTTATAAGTCCTTTATTGTTTCTTGAGTGAATAATAACTGTCACAAATATATACACTCCAAAAATTGCAATTACTATAAGTGCAAACAGTACTGTGTTTACATTTATAGAGTTTGCCATAGTATTTGTCACCGAGTCTAAAACTATGCTTACTAAGCACCAGTCGGTGTCGGGTATCGGCAACATGACTGCCGTGCGCTCTGTGTTACCTGCCGCATATTTAAGCAGAACTGTTTCGCCATTTTCCATGTCGACCTGCACGCTTTTACTTGTATGCTCATTTCTCATGTCAAGGCTATCGATAAAGCTATACATGTTTTCACCCTTAAAAAGGTTATTGCTACTACCGCTTATGACTATCGGTGTTCCATTTACTTCGCAAATATGGAAAAACGCCTCGCCACCAAATACTTTTAAGTCTAATACCGATGAAAATTCATCTGTGTAGTAAAGTCCATAAAGCTGTGCTGTTTTTTCTCCTTGTTGATACAACGGTGTAGTAATCATAAAGAATTCTCTTCCCGTCGATTTTTCGATCATGGGCGAAAGCACTGTAACTTCACCTTCTTTGCCTATGTCATAAACCTCGCTTATGTCGGCATCAAGCAGATTTCCGTTTCCATCTATCGCAGTAACTCCGTCAAAGCTTATATAGGTATTGTCAAAGTTATCTATGTTTTGCGACTCACGAAGCATCATCAACTTGTCTTGCTCTGTTTGCATTTCACTGGTCATTGTCGCCTCAAACGTCAAGAGCAAAGCCTTTGCATCGTTCATTTTTGCAGATACTTTATCCGTCATGCTTGTTGCAAGTTCTTCAAGGAAGGTGTCGTTCATCTCCTGCACTCTTACATTGTTGTTAATTGCAAAAAAGAATATTAAAATAATCGCAAGTGTAGTTGCAATCACACCGCCTAGCCCCATTACGAGCTTTTCTTTTTTTAGTTTAGACGAATTCCCAAAAAATTGTTCTGCTTCGCTTTTTCCTAAAGACGAGCTATTTTTCTTTGTTTCCTTTGGATTTTTTCTACTCACTTCGTCAAAAACTTCTATCGGCATAGGTTTGGAGAAAAGGTAGCCTTGTGAAAATCTTATGCCTGATGACACAATTTTTCTTTGCATTGCACTTGTTTCGACACATTCTGCAATGAGTTCTACCTGCATTTTTTTACCCATATATGATATACTCTCAAGAATATTGTCATAGCTGGTATCTGTTCCTAAAAGCTCTGTAAGAGAGCCGTTTAGTTTGATGAAATCTATGTCTAAGTTTCCTATTTCAATAAAGTTTGAGTAACCCGAACCAAAGTCGTCTACCGCTATTCTCGAACCGCAGTTTTTTGCCCTACGAATATATTTTTGTAGCGCATCTCTGTCGTCGAACTGTTCTGTCTCGACAAGCTCAAACACTATATTCTTCGCATTTTTCATGCTCTCAAGTTTATTGAAAATCTTTGTTTCAAACTCTTTTGATAATATGTCTAGCATCGAGATGTTGACCGTTACTATCTCGTCTCTCTTTTCAAAAATTTCAAGCACTTTTAAAACCATACAAAGACTTAGCTCTCTGTACAGATTATATTTTTTTGAAATTTCCATAAACTCGCCAGGAAATAAAATCTTGCCCTCAGGAGTTTTAAGCCTCATCAAGGCCTCATAGCAATAAAATCTATTATTCCTATTGTCGTATATTCCTTGGAAGTACGGTTCAACGCTGTTTATTTTTATTATCTCTTTAAGAAGGGCTACTATTTCAAACTCTTTTTGTATGTTTTCTGCATCTGTTTGATAATTATCACAAATAATTATCTCTTCTTCAAAAGATTTAAATTTTGTTCTCTCTGCCTGTTCCACAAGGTCAGATATATTCATCTCCTGCGTTGCCACGGCGATATTTATTACTATGTTTGAAGACCAAGCATAGTTAAACGTAGATTTAAGCTCTGCAAGCATGAGGCTTGAAATCTCTAGCAGTGTTTCTTTCTTTGTTTGCTTATCCATGACAAAGAAAAAGCTTTTGTCATCAAATGCATAAAAATGCACACTTTCCTTTTTAGTATTCTCTTTAACTATTCCCAAAACAGTTTCGTATATTTTTTCAAAAAACCGCCCTGCATCTACCTCTGAGTTTACAGGTTTTATGTCGATGAGACATACATTATTACTCTCGTTGTCTTTTTCTACTTTCAAGTAGTCGACCATGGTTTTTATATCGGTGCTGCTTTCGGCCAGATATCTTTTCTTATATCTTTTTTCAATTTCTGCAACGATAAGCGGAAGTTTGCTGCCTTCTTTATTTTCAATTATCTTTTCAATGTGCTCGCTTTGTTCTTCATAAAGTTTTGAAAGATTTTCAAAATTAGATATATTTATGTCAAGATACTCTTCTTCTTGCGCAAAAGTAAACAGGCTACACGCGCCGTGATAAAAATAAGGCTTAGAGGACTTTTGTCCTATCTCTCCCAGCAAAAACGCACCACTTATTCCACAGTTTTTAAATAGGCCTAGTTCCCATTTCGCCAAGTCATTGAGATAAGTTCTTCTTAAAATGCAGTCGTATACAAACAGGCACTGAGCCGATATTTTCTGCAAATCTGCACAAACTACCTGCCACTCTTCTACACTTTTTAGAATATTAAAGTAACCTACCCTAAACTCGTCTCCATCTTTAAAGAAACCCGCTCCTAAGTGCGAAATGTTATCAGCCTTTGAATCATATCTTACAAATCTACCAGACTCACCGTAATTTTCAGGCATAAATGGGTAGTTTATAAGCTCGTCGACCTTGGCAATCTCCTCTATTGTTAGATTAGGTTTAAAGCCGCTAATTCCAAGGTTTTTCTTTACCCATTCCTTCGCATCTTGATTGTCTATCTCTTTTATAATATTTTTGTCTACTTTTGTTATCTTGTGCACATCGCTTATTGCGTCATGCCCCGTGACCACATTGGCGTAGGCTAGCACATATCTGTTTTCGATATAACAAGTCGCGGCGCCGTTTTCGATATATTTGTCTTCATCAAACACAAAAGAATATATATCGTCGCCTTTTATAAAACCAGATACACCACCTAAAAGTGTTATGTCCTCATAATTTCCAGATATATCCGCCAGCAAATCACCTACTTGCAAGGATTGATCGCTAAAGAACATAAAGGCTATGGATACATCTTTGTTTGACATATCCGCCATTATTTTATTTTTTGCAAAATCTGTCTCGCCCTGTTTTTCAATTTCAAAAACACTTGATGTAATTTCAACACTTTCAAATTGTAAAATAGAAATTAAAACGCCGTCTTCATAAATTTCTCCATCGTAAATTACACCAGATGTAGAACATCCGATTATTTTCGCCGTGGGGAGTACCTCCCTCACTTTTTTTGCGAGCTCTACTGCAGCAATTTTATCAGAGTTTGATACGTGAATTCTAACGAACAGTCCGTCTTGTTCATTAAATTCCTCTGCTAAAATTTCTTTTTGCAGTTGCTCATAATTTTCATACAATATATTTAAAGCTTTCATTGCTTTTACTCCATTCACAATTGCATATTTATACTTACTAGTATTGTATCACAAATATATCTCCTTTACAAGCAAAATCACCCATAAAATGTTTATTTGAGAGCAATCTGGACATACTATTTTTAAAAGCACTTAAAATGGGGGGTTTCATGGTAAAAAAACATAGAAAAACAATTTTTTTGTTACTCTTTTCAATAATACTTATGACAGTATTTTGTATAAATTCTTTTGCTTTAAATGCAGAGAATTTAAGCCTTGAAGACAATTATATTTTAACTGAAAAAAAGCTCAATATTCTAAAAACAGAAATTAAATCTTTGTACACTTTGGGGCTTGTTCCAAGCAGTTCATACGCAAGCGAAGCCGTAAAATCAGAGAATGATTTTTCTGTATCTGAAAATTATTTTGATTTCATTTCTGTTTCACAAAAACAAACGGTAGACGAGCTCAAAACACTCATAACTCAGGCACAAAAACTCGAAACAGAAATTTTGTGGGAGGCGTACAAAGAAAAAGAGCACGCCACTCTTTTTTCCACTCGCACAGTGTTAGAAACAAGTAATATATCTATTTCAAGCGAAACTTTAACGAGCAATAATAAACTCGAATGGGACTTGCCCGTCACCTTTAATCTGGCAGAAAAAGTGCCAGAACACACAATAACACCTCCAGTATCGTCCGCACCAGAGTTTATTTCTCCTTGCCCCGACTACGCTTATATTTCTGACTTGTGGGATATTGCAGACGACCATAAAGGGCTAGACTTTGCCGCCTATCACGGCACCGAAATTTTAGCCTCTGCCTCAGGCGTTGTCACCACGACAAACACCACCGATTTATGGGGTGAAGGCTGGGGATATTACACAACAATTGAGCATAACGAAAGCTACAGCACGCGGTATGCGCACTGTAGCAGTGTAATTGTTAAAGAGGGTGACGTCGTGGAAAAGGGAGATGTCATAGCCTATGTAGGCACAACAGGAAAATCCACGGGCAACCATTTACATTTTGAAATTTATGAAAACGGAACAAGGGTAGACCCTATGCAGTTTTTAATCGAGAATTGAGAATGCAGAATGGAGAATTAATGTTCACGCCTTCGGCGTGTTATAATTATAAAAAATGCTTTGCATTTTTCACAACCATTATTAATTATTCATTATCCATTATTAATTA
>CAYJIA010000061.1:0-2922 GCA_964370115.1 uncultured Eubacteriales bacterium | reverse complement strand
CCATTATTAATTATTCATTATCCATTATTAATTAAAATTGCAGTCACGCAATTTTACTTCGTTTTCCACTCTGACAACACCAGTGCCACCATAATAATTCCTCCGCCTACTGCCATGTACACGGTTAAGGCGTCGTAGCCTAGTATTACCGAAAATAAACTACCAAAAAGAGCCTCTGTCGCCATTATTATAGCAGCCTTTGATGAGGACACATATTTTTGGGCAAAGGTTTGTAGGAAATAGCATAGACAAGTGCTAAACAGTGCTAGATAAATTACAGGTAAAAGTCCGTCTAAATTTAAAAGCGGTGTAAAATCTCTGTCTGATATCAAAAACGCTATTAAAGACAAAATCGCCGCTGTGGCAAACTGCAAAAATACTATTACAGAGGTTTCCATTTTTTTTGCAAGTGTTTCGGTTGACACAATTTGCAGTGCAAAGAAAAGTGCGCAAGCTATAGTTAAAGTGTCGCCTATGGCAAAACTTATGCCGACTCCCGCCTTATACGAAAGTATCGCAACTCCTATGACGCACAAGAAACATGCGACAAAAATCCTTAGCTGTGGCGCTTTTTTATTTACAAACCACCAAATAAAAGGCACCATTATTACGTTTGTCGAGGTTAAAAACGCGTTGTTTGCAGGGGTTGTGTATTGCAGTGCCACAATCTGTATAAAAAACCCTAAAAACAAAAACACACCGACGATAACACCAGGGGCTATGTTTGACAGTTTTAGGTTAGTCTTGATTTTTTTGAAAAATCCCAATCCTATTACAAGTGCCGCTATACCAAATCTTACTAGCATTAAAAGCTGAGGTGTGATGTTTGCGTCGAGTGCCATTTGCGAGGCTATAAACCCCGAGCCCCAAACTACCGCAACGACAAACAGCAAAACTACATAAAACGCAGTTCCTTTTTTATTTATTTTCATTTTTTCTTCTCCTTTAAATCGACTTTATCCCTAATAATACTAAGAAATTCATATATTGTCAACATACTAAAGCAGGCACTCTCATAGGCTTGCAAAAAAAAAATTTTTATGCTAAGATATTTTTAATATTTTAACGAAATTAAGGAGTGTTGAAAATGATTTTATCAGACAAAACCATAAAAAAAATGCTTGAAGAAAAAACTCTTGGCATAGAGCCACTAGAGACAAATCAAATCCAACCTGCAAGCGTGGATATAAGGCTTGGCAATACTTTTAGTATAACAGAGGATTCACCCGCTGGCATAATTTCTCTTGAGGGCGAAATTAATTATAAGGACATAAAAACCGACACCTATGTACTTTTACCCGGTCAGTTTGTGCTTGCCTCCACAATGGAATATTTTAAATTACCCGATAATTTAACCGCTTTTGTAGAGGGCAGAAGCTCTCTAGGGCGTATGGGGCTTTTCATTCAAAATGCAGGCTGGGTTGACCCTGGTTTTGAGGGTGAAATCACCCTAGAACTTTATAACGCGAACCGCTGTGCGATAGAATTAAAATCAGGAAGACGTGTAGGACAGCTGGTTTTTGCAAAACTTGATGACTATGCCGAAAATCCATATAGAGGCAAATATCAAGGTCAAAAAGGAGCTACAGGTTCAAGAGTTTATCTTGACAGCGAGCTCAAAGATAAGGCGTAAGTTATGGAAATAATTATATTATTAGTGGCAAGTCTTTTGCTAAACGCCGTGATACTGATAAAACTTTTTACAAAAAAAGAAGAAAAGAGCGATATCACTAAGGCAGAGCTTGAAACTCTTATCGACAAATCACAAAAAGACACTTTAAACTTCATACAAAATCAAATGGGACTGCAAAGCAATTTACAAAAAGACACCCAAACTCAACTAGCCGACTTGGAAGCAAAAAGGTTTAAGGAATTTTCCGAAAATACTCAAAGCTCGCTTTCGACACTTAGAAAAACCGTTTCTGATATGTCAAATTCTGTAGATAAGAGATTCGAGACTTTTCAAAAAACAAACGAAGACAAACTAAATCAAATGCGAGACACTCTAGAGAAAAAAGTGACCACTATGCAGGAGAGCAACGAGAAAAAACTCGACCAAATGCGTGAAACAGTGGACGAAAAACTCCAAAAAACCCTAGAAGAGCGCATAAGCAAAAGTTTTGAGCTTGTCAGCAAAAGGCTTGAAGAGGTTTATAAATCCTTGGGAGAAATGCAAAAGCTTTCGACCGGTGTAGACGACCTGAAAAAAGTACTCAGCAATGTAAAAACCCGTGGTATTTTAGGCGAGGTTCAACTAGGTGCGATTTTAGAGCAAATTTTAAACAACGACCAATACGACACAAATGTCATTACAAAAAAAGGCTCTAACGACAGGGTGGAATTTGCCGTAAAACTTCCAGGCGACGATGGAAATACCGTATATTTGCCAATAGATGCGAAATTCCCAATGGACGCTTACCAAAACCTACTAGACGCCTACGAAAGTGGCGACAAAGACAAAGTTTCTGAAATGGTAAAAGTGCTAACAAACAGGATAAAAGCCTTTGCAAAAGACATAAAAAACAAATACATAGACGTGCCAAACACTACGGAATTTGCCATAATGTTCTTGCCAATAGAAGGACTATATGCAGAAGTTGTAAGACACGGAATGGTAGAGGTTTTACAAGCCGACAAAATAAGCATAGCAGGCCCTACCACCATGGCTGCACTCTTAAATAGCCTACAAATGGGCTTTAAAACTCTAGCAATCCAAAAACGCTCGGGCGAAGTTTGGAATGTGTTAGAGGGAGTAAAGACCGAGTTCTTAAAATTTGGCGGTGTACTAGAAAAAACCCAAACAAAAATGCGACAAGCTTCTGATGAACTAGATAAACTAGTTGGAACCAGAACAAATGCAATAAACAGAAAGCTACGCTCTGTAACCTTACTTGAGACAAGTGATGAGGACGAGGAGTAGTT
>CAYJIA010000060.1:6341-11071 GCA_964370115.1 uncultured Eubacteriales bacterium | reverse complement strand
GGAGTAAAAAATGAAAGAAATTATACTAATTAAGCTTGGAGAAATAGTTTTAAAGGGGTTAAACCGAAAAATATTTGAATCCATACTTATAAAAAACATTAAAAGAAGAATATCGAAAAACGGCGAATTTGAGGTTTACTCAAAACAGTCGACAATTTATGTGACGCCATTAAAAGAGGGTTTAGACCTTAATGCCACGGCGGATAAAATAGGCAAAATCTTTGGTATAGTCGCCTATACAAAGGCGGCAGTGTGTGAAAAAGAGATGGAAGACATCAAGGAAACTGCTGTCAAATACCTAGAGACCCACATGCTGTCGGTAAATAAATTTAAGGTGGAAAGCAAGCGTTCCGATAAAAAATTCCCGCTTAAATCACCTGAAATTTCGGCAGAGCTTGGCGGATATCTTTTAGAAAAATTCCCTCACCTCACCGTAGATGTGCATAACCCAGACACGGTTGTAAGGGTAGAGGTTAGAGAAAAAGGCGCCTATATTCACGCAGAACAACTAAAAGGTGCAGGTGGAATACCTGTGGGTTCTGGCGGAAAAGCTGCAATTATGATAAGTGGCGGAATAGACAGCCCTGTGGCGGCTTGGATGCTCGCTAGACGCGGCGTGGAGCTTACGGCAATTCACTTTGCAAGCCCACCGTACACAAGCGAAAGAGCACACGACAAGGTGGTAAGACTTCTTGAAAAAGTGGCGGAGTATTCGGGAAGAATTAAGATGATAACCGTAAACTTTACAAAACTTCAAGAGGATATAAGAGATAATTGCCCAGAGGAATTATCCACCGTAATTATGAGACGATTTATGGTAAGAGTTGCGCAAATTTTGGCAAGACAAGAAGAATGTCACGCACTTATCACGGGAGAAAGCTTAGGACAAGTGGCAAGCCAAACCATACAGGCGATAGCTTGCACAGATGCCGTGGCAGATATGCCGATTTTCAGACCTCTTATAGGAACTGATAAATCAGAAATAGTCGAAATAGCTCATAAAATAGATACATTTGACATATCAATAGAGCCGTTTGAAGACTGCTGTACGGTGTTCACACCAAAGCGCCCAAGAACAAGACCAAGCATAAATGCGCTAGAAAAGGCCGAAATGGCACTTGATATAGAAGAGCAGATTAAGTATTGTTTGGAAAACATAGAGACAGTAATTATTAGTTAATAATTAATAATTGTGGCGAAAACGCTTTGCGTTTTTTAATGGTAAAGAGTTAAGGAGAGAAATGTTATGAATGCAGAAATTATTTCGGTTGGAACCGAGCTTCTTTTGGGCAAGGTTGTAAATATTGACACTACGATCATCGCAAAGGAGCTTGCAGGTATTGGTATAAACCTTTTACACGCTGTGACTATTGGAGATAATCCACAAAGGCTTGAGAGTGCTGTGAAGCTTGCTCTTTCAAGAAGTGATATACTGATTACTACAGGAGGCCTAGGACCTACTGTCGACGACCTCACAAAAGAAACTGTTGTAAAAACAGCAGGTGGAGAGCTTGAATTTAGAGAGGACTGCTACAAAAGGCTTTTAGAGCAGTTCCCCGGAATAGATATGACCGAAAATCAAAAGAAACAAGTGGTTTTACCAGTTGGTTGTACAGTTTTAGAAAACGACAACGGCACTGCACCCGGCTGTGTATTTACGACAAAAGAGGGAAAGACTGTCATGATGTTCCCAGGACCTCCCTCGGAACTTACTCCAATGCTAAACAACTACGGCATACCATACCTAGTGTCTTTAAGCGGAAATTCACAGGTCATACGCTCGCATAACATACATATATATGGCAGAGGCGAGGCACCTGTAGCCGAGATGATACACGACCTTATAGACAGCGAAAACCCAACTGTTGCACCTTATGCAAAAGAGGGCGAATGCTTTGTAAGGGTTACGGCTAAGGCTGAAGATGAAACCACGGCCGACAAAATGTGTGCACCTATTATAAAAGAGATAATGGACAGAGTGGGCGACTTTGTTTACAGCATAGACATAGAAAGCCTTGAAGAACTTGTGGTGACTAGGCTTAAAGAGCGTGGCATGACTATAGCCTTGGCGGAGTCTTGTACAGGCGGATACGTGGCAAAGAGGATTACCGACATTAGCGGAAGCTCAGAAGTCTTTAACATGGGTTGCGTTACTTATTCAAACGATGTGAAAACCAAGCTTTTAGGAGTAAAGCCTGAAACTTTGGAAAAATTTGGAGCGGTAAGCGAGGAGACAGCCCATGAAATGGCAGTGGGCATGAAAAAATTATCAGGGGCTGACATTGCAGTATCTTTAACAGGCATAGCGGGACCTTTGGGTGGAAGCGAAGAAAAACCTGTAGGACTTGTCTATATAGGAGTTGCGTATAAAGATGAAGTATATGTGTCAAAAAGAGTGGCTTTTGGCAGAATGAAAAATAGAGAATGGCACAGATTTGTCTCGGGTTCTCACGCACTAGACATGGTAAGAAGGGTTATCGAGGGTTTACCTTTGATTAAATAAAAAATAAATTTTAAAAATATTTTTAAAAACCTTGCAATAAAACGGCAAGGTTTTTTATTAACTATATGAAAGGGGCAAGAACATGATTTTTATTTGCATGACGTCTGCAGATGAAATTAAGGCTAAATCGGAACAAATTGATGATTGTCTACTTAAAATAGCACAAAAAGACAAAACTGCGCTTGAAAGGCTTTATAAGCTTACAAAGACCTCAGTATACGCTTTTGCGTTCTCAATTTTGAAAAATTCCGACGATGCAAGCGATGTTTTACAAGATGTATACATCAAAATATTTTCATCATCAGATAAGTATAAAACAAGTGGCAAGCCTATGGCTTGGATACTTACAATAACAAAAAACTTTTGCTTACTAAAACTTAGGGAAAGAAAAAAGTACGACGCATCTCCAATGGAGGAGGTCGAAAATTACTTAATTGATAATAAGGAATTAACTTCTGATGATAAAATGGTTTTACATACTTGTTTAAAAGCATTGTCCGATACAGAAAGACAGATAGTCATACTTCACGCAGTAACAGGGCTTAAACACCGTGAGATTGCAAAACTCTTAGATATGGGGTTGTCTACTGTACTTTCAAAATATAACAGGTCCCTAAAAAAATTAAAATTAATGCTAAAGGAGGGTGATTAGTATGAAAAATTCGGATATAGAAAGAAAAATAGAAAAAGCGTTTGAAAATTCTACGCCTGATGTTTTGTCACAAATCCTCTCTAAATGCGAACAGCCTGAAGGGAAGGTAATCGATATGACAACATATTATGAAAAACCAAAGAAAATAGGAAGAATTATAGGACTAGCTGCATGTTTTATTGCAGTAGCAGGAATAACAGTAAGTGCATGGGCACTTAGCGGAACAAATGTTTTTATGGATAAAACAGTTGTGTCAACCATAACAATAGATGTAAATCCATCTATAAAATTGGAACTTAATAAGGACAATAAAATAGTGACATCAACAGCGCTAAACGACGACGGTACGGTAATTCTCGAGGGGATAAATTACGAGGGTCAAACGGTTGACACAGCAATTCCGCAAATCCTAGACACTATGGAGCAAGAGGGCTATCTCACAGCAGAGCAAAACTCAGTTCTAATAGATGTAAACGGCGAGACCACAGAAGTAACAAAAGAACTAAGCACACAGGTAGAACAGGCGGTAGACCCGATTGTAGAAGAGAATGGTTTTTGGGTTACTATGCTTGATGAATATTATGAGGACGAGGGCAAAGCTCAGGAGCTTAGCACAGAGTATATAATATCCGAGGGCAAGGCGCAACTTATAAGCATGATAGAGGACTCAGGCGTAAACCTTTTACCTACAGAAACTCTAGCGACACTTACAATTGATGAGCTTATGTGGCTTTCAGCAGACTATGAAGACTTTTCAAATGTATCAAATGCACTTCCATATATAAGTGCTGCCGGAATTAATAAAATGAATGGCGATATAGCAGGAAATTATGCGATAGCAATGTCTGGAATAGACAAAGAGCTTATAGACGATTTAGATGTCGAACTTGGAATAAACGAACATGGTTTCTCGGTTTATGAAGTTACATTCGAGGCAAATGGTGAAGAACACAAGTATGTTATCGAATCAAGAAATGGATATCTACTTGAGGGCGAGAGAAATGTTAACAACAAAATGTCAGAAATCGTAGGAGAATACGACATTGCAACTGAACTATACAAGGCAAGACATGCGTTTTTCTATGACTCTGAGATATTAATGGGCAATGACAAAGACGCGAAAATTGAGCTTATAATGGAAAAACCTTATCACAATTATACAAGAGAAGAACTTGAGGAAATGTCAAATTCTAAATTAACAAGCCTTGGATTTATATTAGGGAATATGCAAGAAGTAGAGTACTATGACGTGCAAACAGGCGAATATAAGGCTGTCTCAAATGAAGAAGAGGCGGTACAGTTTGCGCTACAACTAAGCGGAACCAGTGCTGAGGGATATGACGATGCCCATGATATTTCGGTGGAAACTGTTACATTTAATGGTGTAGAGGCATATAAGGTTGAAGTAACTCGAAATTTCAATAATGGCAGTGGTTATGGAGACGAGGAGTATGAGTATATCATAAGCAAAGTCGACGGCACAGTGCTGGACTTCTCCTATGATTTTGATGATAGTGCGTACGACAGATATGATGAAAGTTTGGAAGAGGCAAGAGAAGATGCGCTAGAGGCAGT
>CAYJIA010000060.1:0-6241 GCA_964370115.1 uncultured Eubacteriales bacterium | reverse complement strand
GACGATGCAGACGACCTTGATGACGTAGACGACCTTGACGATGCAGACGACCTTGACGACGCAGACGACCTTGACGACGAAGACGACTATGACGACGAAGACGATTACGATGATTACGACGATGAAGATGAAGACGACGAGGACGATGAAGAGGACGACGATTAATTTTTGAGTATGACCACTGTAATATATATACCAAAAGCAGAGAAGTGCGTAATGCACCTCTCTGTTTTTGGTTTTGTTTAATATTATAAGTTTTAAGTGTATAAAATAAAAAAAGTGAAGTGTCACTTCACGATTGTTATAATTTATTATCAATATAAAATGGAAGACACCCCCGCGGCAACAGAGGTGTCTCCCATTAATCAGGGGGAAATATCCATGTTAAAAGGTGTACTCGAAAGTTAATAAGTGCCGCTTCTGCAAAAATGACACTGGTCTGGATGTAACAGCTTTTGCCGTTTGTGCTTCACCCCCGCTTATACAATAACATAGACTTAGCGTTTTGTCAACAAAATTTAAGCTATTTTTAATAAATATTTTTAACATATTTTGCTATTTTGTTCAAAATGTATAAATAGCCACAAATTGAATTTCTCTATCAGTCTAATTCGTACAGTAATGTTGAAACGTATGGTATTAGTTCTTAGGTAAGTGTTTTTGCTTTTTCGCTAAATTTTAATGCCTTTTTGCAAAACTTAGTTGCAAATCCAGATAGTAAAAGTATAAAAACGCCGCTTGCAAATAGTATGACTGCCGGTGAAAGGCCTTTTATGTCAAACAATGCACCATAAACTATTTGCCCCGTTGGATCGGCAAGCCCTGAAAGTATTATCACACACGAAATTATTTTTCCTAGCATTTTTGATGGGCTTATTCGCTGAATGAACGAGTACATTAAAATATGGATAAGTGTAGTCGACATTATTAGGAATATTACAGCAACGCATAAAATGACGAATGCACTCATGCCTGAGAATACATATAGACAAATGCCTAAAGCGACTAAAACCAAACTGAGTGCAGTGTATACATAGCCACATTTTGCAAATGTAAGCTTTTGCGGAAAAATCCAAATTAATGTACCTGCCAAAAATGAGCCTATACTTGCAAGACCACTACAAATTCCGTAAAAATGCGAGGGAAGTGCCATATGAATATTTACTATATATGGAAGGCCAATCGCCACTATTGGATTTATACAAAACGAGGTAAGCGATGCGAGGCATAAAAAGTAAAATAGATATTTATTTTCTTTAATTAAAAACCTTATGCTATCCTTAAAGCTGAAGTTTTCACCTTCATTATGTTCTTTATTTAGGCTAATCTTTGGTATTTTCATAAAACATTCTATGACGGCGCACACGAAAAATATCAATGCGCTTATATACAAAACTGATTCAAGCGACATAAAGCTGTACAAAAACCCTGCAATTATTGGCCCTAAAATCCTAGCAAGCGAGTTTACCTGAGACACTATTGAGTTAGCTTTCACAAGGTAGTCGGGTTTTACCAAGTACACGAGAGAGGAGTTTACGCTTGGAGTATAGGTAGCTTGAATTATAGCAAGCATAAATTTTACTACGCCAACGGTCATAACCACGCCATACCTAAACCCTACAAAAGCCAACACAAAAATCATTGCCGAAGTAGAAAAGTCGAGTATCACCATTATATTTTTCTTAGAAAACTTGTCGGCAAGCACTCCTCCTATAGGGCCACAAACTGCCCAAGGTATTGCCGTAAGTGCTGTTATCACACCAAAAATTGCCGCAGAACCTGTCTCGTTTAATAGATATAGGCTTAAGGCAAAGCTTACCACCGAGTTTCCAATTATTGAAACTACTTGACCAAATATTAGTATTAAAAAATGTATCGAGTATGATTTTTCCTTATTCACAAATATCACCTTTTTCTTGATTTTTCTCTATACTTACATTATAATCAAGTCAAAAGATAATACAACAGTCAATATATATACAATTGTAAAAAAATAGACAAATATTAAAAATTGTAAAATTTAGGAGTAATAGAATGGCAAATAGAAGAACGGCTAAAACACAAAAAGAGATTAAAGACGCTTTTTTAACGCTTTTAAAAGAAAAAAAGATAGAGAAAATACGTGTGTCGGAAATCACAGAGTTAGCAGAGATAAGCCGCGCAACATTTTATCTGCACTTTGAGGATGTTTATAAACTTTATGAGAGTATAGAGGAAGATATTTTGTCTGAGTTAAACTTAATTTTTGTTAAACCCAATAATTTAAACGCAAAAGATGCACTAATTAACAGGGTAGAGCAAAGTGTGGAATATATCTCAAAAAACAAAGACTTAATAACTGTAATGGCATCAAACGGGAATATACTTTCAAAAATTCACAAGGCTGCGGTACATGTGTTTTTAGATGAATTTTACCCCACAGAAAAAACCGACTTTGGATTTGTGGAAGTAAATTTTGTTACATGGGGGATTTTAGGCTCTTTACAGGACTGGGTTTCGGGCAGCATTAAGCTTAGCAAAGAAGAGTTTACCGAAGATATAAGGTATATTTTAGCAAGGTTTATTCCCGATGCTAACTAACTTTTTCCATCTCTCTTTTAAGCCTGCCAATTATCCTTTTTTCAAGCCTTGATATGTATGACTGCGATATTCCAAGCACGTCGGCAACTTCTTTTTGCGTGTGCTCCTTAGTCGAATTAAGACCAAAACGCAGTTCCATAATTTGTTTTTCTCGCGGCGAAAGCCTTGATACCGCATTTAATAGCATTAACTTTTCTGCCTCATTTTCCACATCTTTTCCCACAAGGTCAGGGTCGCTTCCAAGCAAGTCCGACAAAAGGAGTTCGTTTCCGTCCCAGTCCACATTTAGGGGGTCGTCTATTGATATCTCGTGTTTTAACTGATTGCTTTTTCTTAAATGCATTAAAATCTCGTTTTCTATGCAGCGTGATGCATAAGTAGCGAGTTTGATATTTTTATCGAGTTTAAAGGTGTTTACCGCCTTAATAAGCCCTATGGTGCCTATGGAGATTAAATCTTCTGCAGAGGCACCGGGGCTTTCAAATTTTTTTGCTATGTACACCACAAGCCTTAAATTATGTGTAATAAGCGGTTCTCGTGAGTTTGGCAGATTGTTTCTTATATTTTCAAAAACCACTTGCTCTTGCGTCGCGGTGAGCGGTGGGGGCAAGACCTCTGGTCCATTTATGTAGTGGCAATACTCCTCTCCTGCAAGATTTAGTTTTACAAGAATAATTTTAAAAAAGCTTAGAATTTTCATATACTTCTCCTCTTATATCAATTTTTTCAAATACTTCCTCGCCTATTAAGCAGTCATACGCCCCAAAGGACAATGGGTTTTCGTAAATCGCTATGTAAAATTTAACCTGCGCTTTTTTCTTGTATTTAATAATTTCGAGATTGTCGGGCAAAAATGCCGGCAAAAGACCCTTTCCCCCGAGACTGTTAAACGGCACCAATCTAAATTTCTCAGGTAAAAAATCTTCGCTTTCAGGCAAAATTTTCACAAGAGAAGTTTTTTGCGCCACTATAACACCAATGCCAGAAAAAGGCTCACGTAAATTGTTTGCTGTATCCACTTTCGCCTTTAAAGTAAGCGTTTTACCACCGTGCCTTACCACTAAGGTGCAAAAATTAAAGCTGTTTTCCTTTCTGCCTTTTACTTTATCTATTAAAAGAGATGTAAAGTAGGCGAGCATAGTAAACAAAAATAAAAATAGTATGGATATGTCAAAATAGACTTCATTTCCGACAAGAGTGGTGCCCTTTATCCCGAAAATATTTACAAGGGCTAAAATAAACCCAGAGAAAATAAATCCAAATGAGTAAAAACAGGCAGTGGTCTTTATGAATTTTAACAAAAATCCATACCCAAAGGCGGTAAGGCATATTAACACAGAGAAAATTAGGCTAAGTGAATGATTTACTACGGGCGAAAATCCGAAAAGTGACGTAAGACTAAAAACGCCTCCGAGCACACTGGCCAAAACAATCCTTAAAGTTTTAGTGTCAAGCTTTAAAAAATTCTTGACCGATAATAGTATAAAATAGTCTACATATACATTTACCAAAAAAAGCACATCGACATAAACTGTCAAAAAAACCACCTCCCACGGTTTCATGTTACCATTATAACTATATGTACAAAATCTTTTTGTCAAAACCTGTATAGAAAAATTTTATTAATTATGTTACAATAACAAAAAATCGGAGGTGTAGATTATGAAAATAAATCCATATGAAAGACAGGCAAAATATTACGAAACCGACCAAATGGCGGTGGTGCATCACTCAAACTACATAAGATGGTTTGAAGAGGCTAGGGTGCATTTTTTAGAAGAAATAGGATATCCGTATGACAAAACAGAGGACGATGGCGTTTTGAGCCCTGTTTTAGAGGTTTGTGCACAGTATAAAGCGTCGGTAAAATTCCATGACGAAATTATAATACACACAAATATAACTCAGTACACGGGTACTAGGTTAAGTTTTGAGTATGAAATATATAATAAAAAAACGGGAGTGCTAACTACTACAGGTTTTTCAAAACATTGTTTTACGCTAAAAGATACAGGAAAAATTTTGTCTTTGAAGAAAATAGATGAGAAGAAACATGAACTTTTTTTATCACTAGTTGCACCGCAGAAGTATTTGAGGTAGTTAAGAAATACTCGAAAAATCCCGTACATCTTTGCAAGCTATCCTTTTTTGACAATAAACAGATTATTATTCGTTAAGTTTTAGCGTATAATAAAGTTGTGGCATATGATATGATTATCATAGAAAGAGGTGATAGCTTATGTGGCTTTATGAAAGCGTATTTTATCAGATTTATCCCATAGGTTTCTGTGGAGCTGAAAGGTTAAACGAGGGATATGAGAGTAGAGACATTTTGAATGTCTTGAATTTTAGAGAGCATTTTAAGAATTTAGGAGTTAATGCAATACTATTTAATCCGCTTTTTGAGTCGGATTCTCACGGTTATGATACGAGGGATTTCTTGAAAGTGGATAAAAGACTTGGCACAAATGAAGATTTTAAAAAAGTATGCGAAACTTTAAAAAATGATGGAGTAAAAATAGTTTTAGACGCCGTTTTTAACCATGTAGGACGTGGTTTTTGGGCGTTTAAAGACGTGCAAGAAAACCGACAAAATTCAAAGTATGTAAATTGGTTTGTGATTAATTTTGATGGCAACAGCTCTTATAACGACGGCTTTTGGTATGAGGGCTGGGAAGGACATTTTGAGCTTGTGAAACTAAATCTTCACAACGAAGAAGTGGTGAACTATCTTTTAGACGCCACAAAATTTTGGATAAATGAGTTTGGAATAGACGGCTTAAGGCTTGACGTTGCGTACTCTTTAGACCATAATTTTATGAGACGACTAAGGCGGGAGTGTTGCCAGTTAAAACCCGACTTTGCGCTTATTGGCGAAGTTTTATTCGGGGATTATAATATTATAGTAAATGATGAGATGCTCCATAGTTGTACAAATTACGAGTGTTATAAGGGTCTATTTTCTAGTATGAACGACAAAAATCTATTTGAAATTACCCATTCTCTCAATCGCCAATTTGGCAGTGAACAATGGTGTATTTATAGGGACAAACATTTGATGAGCTTTGTAGATAATCATGACGTGTCACGGATTTATACTATATTAAAGGATAAGCAAACAATACAAGCGGTATATGCTACTTTATTTGCCATGCCCGGAGTTCCCTGCATTTATTATGGGAGCGAATGGGGTCAAGAGGGCGATAAAAATGACGGCGACTGGTCGCTGCGACCAAAATTTTTAGAGCCGCAATCAAACGATATTACAAAATTTATAGCAAAGTTCATAGAGTTTAGGAAGTCGTCTAAGGCGTTAAACTACGGCAGTTATGAAAATGTTGTGGTGCAAAACAGCCATATGATATTCAAACGTGAAAAAGACGACGAAAAGGTCCTGTTGTGCGTGAATATAGGGCCCGATAAGGTAAGTATGTCACATTCACTTTTAAATGGTGAATTTTTGGACGTGCTAAGTGACAAAAAAATAACTCTAAACCAAAGTTTAGAGCTTGATGGGTATGAGGTTAAGTTGATAATTGATAATGGATAATTGAGAATTGAGAATTAAGAATTGAGAATTGTGGTGAAAATCCTTCGGATTTTTTATTTAAAAGCTTTACTCAATTTTTCTCGAAAAATTGCGGTTTCAAAAGGCAGAGCC
>CAYJIA010000059.1:0-11462 GCA_964370115.1 uncultured Eubacteriales bacterium | reverse complement strand
TTACTCCCACTCAATAGTAGCAGGGGGTTTGGAGGTTATGTCGTATACTATTCTGTTTACTCCTTTTACCTCATTTACTATTCTATTTGACACTTTTCCTAGTAGGTCTAGGGGGAGTTTTGCCCAGTCGGCTGTCATAAAGTCTGTTGTGGTTACTGCTCTTAGTGCCACTACTTCGCCATAGGTTCTCTCATCGCCCATTACTCCTACTGTTCTTGCACCTGTCATTACTGCAAAATATTGGTTTACATCTCTTTGCATTCCTGCTAGTGATATTTCTTCTCTAAAGATTGCGTCTGCTTCTTGTAGAGTGCTTATTCTTTCTTTTGTTATCTCACCCATTATTCTTACTGCAAGTCCTGGTCCTGGGCAAGGCTGACGCCACACTAGGCTTTCTTCCATGCCAAGCTCTTGGCCTACTCTTCTTACTTCGTCTTTAAACAAGTCTCTTAGCGGTTCTACAAGGCCTTCAAACTCGATATCATCTGGAAGTCCGCCTACGTTGTGATGGCTTTTAATTACAGCCGCCTCCCCTGTTCCGCTTTCTACTACATCAGGGTAAATTGTGCCTTGGCATAAGAAGTTAATTGCGCCAATTTTTCTTGCTTCTTCTTCAAAAACTCTCACAAACTCTTCGCCAATTATTTTCCTTTTTGTTTCAGGATCTGACATGCCTTCTAGTTTTGTTAAAAATCTATCCGCAACATTTACTCTGATTATGTTCATATCAAATTCTTTTCTGAATTTTTCTTCAACCATGTCCCCTTCGTTTTTTCTGTGAAGACCATGGTCAACAAACACACAAGTTAAGTTTTTTCCTATCGCTTTGTGCACTAGAAGTGCGGCAACAGATGAGTCTACGCCGCCTGAAAGTCCGCAAAGCACTTTTTTATCGCCTACTTGTGCCTTAATGTTCTCTATAGTTGTAGCAGCAAATGATGACATCTTCCAGTCACCTGCACACTCACATACTTCGTAAAGAAATTTATTCAAAATTTGCTCGCCACAGTGCGTGTGCTCAACCTCTGGGTGAAATTGCACTGCGTAAAGTTTTTTCTCTTCATTTTCCATTGCTGCACATGGGCAAAATTCGCTTTTCGCACTAACTTTAAAGCCCTCTGGCATTTGTGAAATATAGTAAGTGTGGCTCATCCAACATGTGCTTTTTTCTATACCTGCAAAAACTTTTGAGTCCTCAATAAACTCTACTTCTGTATTGCCGTATTCACGAACCTCGGCACTGTCCACTTTTCCGTCTAAAAGATATGCCATAAGCTGTGCACCATAGCAAATTCCAAGTACAGGTATACCCATGTCAAAAATTTCTTTTTGGCATTTTGGTGCAGTTTCTTCGTACACAACACTTGGTCCGCCTGTGAAAATTATACCCTTATAGCCTTTTAACTCGTTTAAATCTGTTTTATAGGATTTAATCTCGCAGTAGACGCCTTGGTCTCTAACGCGCCTTGCAATTAGCTGTGCGTATTGACCACCAAAGTCAAGTACGACTACCGATTCTTTATACGATTTTTTTGCGTTCATTTTTATTAATCTTCCTTTCTAAAAAAAGACAATATTACCATTTATTAAAGCTGATTTTTTCACTTTCGGGTTTTCTCCCTTTTGTTGCTGTTGTATTATTTTTTGGGTAGCCTAGCGCTATAACAGCCCTTATTACCACATCCTGTGGAATATTTAAAAGCTCTTTTATCTTCGGCTCGTCAAACACTCCTATAATACAGCTTCCAAGCCCCTTGTCGGTCGCCGCAAGACAAATACTTGTCATCGCAGAGCCTATGTCTATTTGCGCGTAATGCTGTTGGTCGGTCGCATTTAGACTTTTCATTAAGGTGACTTTCTCTTCACACACGACAATAAAGTTTGGCACCTCTACTGTCCAGTGATTAATTTTCAAGTCCTCTCTTATTATAAAAGATGATATTTTTTTTGCATAGTCTTTGTCACAGGCGACAAACCTCCACGGCTGTGAATTACAAGCCGATGGAGCATAAGTGCCTACCCTTAAAATCTCTGCAATATCTTCTTTTAAAACTTCTTTTTCACTGTTATACGACCTACAGCTAACTCTTTTTTCTGCAAGTTTTAAAAAATCCATAGTTTTATAACTCCTAAAATTTACTCAACCGTTACCGATTTAGCAAGGTTTCTTGGTTTGTCTATATCGCAACCACGCATTGATGCAACGTAGTATGCGAACAGCTGAAATGGAATCACTGCTAGTGATGGTATCATAAAATCAGGCACTTTTGGTATTTCAAATAGAAAATCTACTTCATCTCCAAGTATTTTTTTATCTTCTTCATCCATTATAACACCTAAAACCGTTGCTCCTCTTGATTTTACTTCTTTTATGTTTGACATCATTTTGTTAAATAGTCCACCGTGTGTCGCAAAGGCTATAACCAGTGTTTTATCCTCTATAAGTGAAATCGAGCCGTGTTTTAGCTCTCCGCCTGTATATGCTTCTGAGTGGATATAGGAGATTTCTTGCAGTTTAAGTGAAGCTTCAAGTGAAACAGCAAAGTCTAAATTACGTCCTATAAAGTACATGTCTTCATTGTTAAAATGCTCTGCGGCAAAAAATTGAATTTTTTCTTTATCTTTCAAAGAATTTTCTATGAGTTCAGGTATTTTTTGTATGTCTTCTACATGTGATTTATATACTTCTTCGCTTAAAGTGCTTAGCTTTTTAGCAAAGTTTAGCGCAATTAAGTATATTACAACAAGTTGTGTGCTGTATGCCTTAGTTGAAGCAACAGAAATTTCAGGGCCTGCCCATGTGTAAAGTGTATCGTCTGACTCTGCGGCTATTGTGCTTCCTACAACATTTACAATTGACAAGACTCTGGCACCACGTTTTTTTGCCTCTCTAAGAGCGGCTAGTGTGTCGGCTGTTTCGCCCGACTGGCTTATGATTAGCACCAAGGTTTTGTCGTCAACTATTGGATTTCTATATCTAAACTCAGATGCAACATCAACCTCTACAGGTATTCTTAAAAATTCTTCGAATATATATTTTGCTGCTACAGCAACATGATATGCTGTACCGCAGGCAACTATCATAATTCTGTTTATGTTCTCTAGGTATTCTTTTGTGATTTTAATATCGTCAAGCACTATTTCGCCGTCTTTAATTCTTGGTGATATAGTATTTCTTACAACCTCAGGTTGCTCCATGATTTCTTTCATCATAAAGTGCTCGTATCCGCCTTTTTCAGCAGATTGCATATCCCAAGTAATAGTCTCACTTTTTTTAGATAAAAACTCTAAATCATTGTTAAAAAATCCGATATTATCTTTTGTTAAAACAGCAATTTCTCCGTCGTTAAGTCTATAAATTTTCTTAGTTTTTGATAAAATAGCCGGTACGTCTGAGGCAATGTAGTTTTCGCCTTCGCCTATACCAATTATAAGCGGACTGTCTTTTCTTACTGCATAAATTCTTTCGGGATAGTCTTCACAAATGATTCCAAAAGCATAGCTTCCGTCCACCTTGCTTATTACCTTTGTAATGGTTTCCATTATATTACCTTTGTGGTAGTACTCTAATAGCTGAGCCACAACTTCTGTGTCGGTTTCAGAGGCAAATTTAACTCCATTTCTCACAAGTCTGTTTTTAAGCTCAAGGTAGTTTTCAATGATTCCGTTGTGAACCACTGCAAATTTACCCGAAACAGATGTTTGTGGATGTGAGTTTACGTCTGACGGTGCACCGTGAGTTGCCCATCTTGTGTGGCCAATTCCAACGCTTCCCACGACATTCTTTCCGCCGTCTGTAATTTCTTCTAAAACCTTAAGTCTTCCTTTTGCCTTGACAACATTTATTTGACCATCGTTGTATACAGCAACGCCCGCTGAGTCATATCCTCTATACTCCAGTTTTTCAAGTCCTGAAAGCAAAAACGGTGTCGCTTGGCCTTCTCCGATATATCCTACTATTCCACACATAAACTTAACTCCATTCTGCCGCAAAACGGCTCTAAATTTTTATAATTACACATTAATTTGTGCAGTTTCCATGTTTAAATCTTTATACTTCTCAAGTGCTAAATTTACCACTTCGTTTATAAAATCTTCCGTTTGTTCTGGTGCTCTGCCCACGTATTTTTTAGGATCTATCATTTCTTTTAGCTGTTCCATGTTAACAGGGAAGCTATCATCATTTGCTATACGCTCAAGCAAATCATTCTCTCCACCCTCTTCTTTAACAACTCTGCCGGCCGCCATTGAGTGAACTCTGATTTTCTCATGCAATTCTTGCCTGTCACCACCTAGTTTTACGGCGTCCATCATTATGTTTTCTGTCGCCATAAATGGAAGCTCTCTTAACAGTCTTTGCTCTATTACTTTTGGATATACCACAAGTCCGTCAGAAACATTCATATATAGGTTTAAAACAGCATCTGTTGCAAGAAAAGCCTCTGGCACGCTGATTCTTTTATTTGCAGAGTCATCTAAAGTTCTCTCAAACCACTGAGTAGCGGCTGTTATTGCAGGATTTAAAGCGTCTACCATCACATATCTTGCAAGTGATGAAATTCTCTCAGAGCGCATTGGATTTCTTTTATACGCCATAGCTGATGAACCTATTTGGCTTTTCTCAAATGGCTCTTCTATCTCTTTTAGGTTTTGCAGAAGTCTTATATCGTTTGAAAACTTCATAGCACTTTGAGAGATAGAGCTCAAAATTGATAGGATTTGATAATCTAGTTTTCTAGAATATGTTTGCCCCGAAACTGCATAGCACGTTTCGTATCCCATTTCCTTTGCTATTTTTCTGTCTAGCTCTTTTACTTTTTCGTGGTCACCGTCAAATAGTTCTAAAAAACTCGCCTGTGTTCCGGTTGTTCCTTTAGAACCCAAAAGCTTCGCTTTAGAAATTTGGTACTCTACATCTTCTAGGTCCATTAAAAGTTCTTGTATCCACAAAGTTGCCCTTTTTCCTACTGTTGTAGGCTGTGCAGGTTGATAGTGGGTAAAGCCTAATGTTGGCAAATCTTTATACTTCATCGCAAAGTCAGATAAAATTCTTATAACATTTACAAGTTTGTTTCTGACTATTTTTAAAGCCTCTGTCATAATAATTATGTCGGTATTGTCGCCAACATAACAAGAAGTTGCACCTAAATGTATAATTGGCATGGCTTTTGGGCACTGTACACCATAGGCGTGAACATGACTCATAACATCGTGTCTTACTTCTTTTTCTTTAGCTTGCGCTACTTCGTAGTTAATATCATCTTTAAATTTCTCAAGTTCCTCTACCTGCTCTTTTGTCACAGGAAGGCCTAGCTCCATTTCAGCTTTTGCAAGGGCAATCCAAAGTTTTCTCCAAGTTCTAAACTTCATATCGGGCGAAAATAGGTATTTCATTTCTTTATCCGCATATCTTGAAGAAAGCGGGGATTCATAGGTTAACTTAGACATAATCTTCTCCTTTTTTATCATGTGGCTTAATATGACTTTATCTTATAATTTTATATAAAAAACCAGCTTTTGTCAAGTGCCGCCCTACTGCAAGTGAGGCAGGATAAAAATTCACTTTTCTGCTTTTTTGTGCTAGTTCAGCTTTATTTTTCTGCATTTTTGCAATATCAACAAGTAAAAATTTCAAAATTTACGAATTTTAGTCATTTTCATCTTGAAAATTAAACTCATTTGTGCTAGACTATAGTGGTAACAAATTGCCAGACTTAAATTTTGGAGGTAAATTATCATGTCATATGTAACAAAACAACTAGAAGAATTAAAAAGATTAAATGCAAGCGAGCCTGAATTTATTCAAGCGGCTACAGAAGTTTTACTTTCTTTAGAGCCTGTTATCGAGGCTAACCCTCAGTATGAAGCTGCAGGTATTTTAGAGAGAATTACAGAGCCTGAGCGTCAAATTAAATTCAGAGTGCCTTGGGTAGACGACAGCGGCAAAGTTCAAGTTAACCGTGGATACCGTGTGCAGTTTAACTCTGCAATAGGCCCATATAAAGGCGGACTTCGTTTTCATCCATCTGTAAACCTTGGCGTTATTAAATTCCTAGGTTTCGAGCAAATTTTTAAAAACTCACTTTCTGGTCTGCCAATAGGTGGCGGTAAAGGCGGTTCTGACTTTGATCCAAAAGGCAAATCAGACAGAGAAATTATGGCTTTCTGCCAAAGCTTTATGACAGAGCTTTCAAAACATATCGGTGCTGATACAGACGTACCTGCCGGTGATATCGGTGTTGGAGCACGTGAAATCGGATACATGTATGGACAATATAAAAGACTTAAAAACATTTTCGAAGGTGTTTTAACTGGTAAAGGTTTAACTTATGGCGGTTCTCTAGTTAGAACAGAGGCTACAGGTTATGGACTACTTTACTTTACAGATGCAATGCTTAGAGCTAATGGACACAGCTTTAAAGATAAAGTTGTTGTTATTTCTGGTTCTGGAAATGTTGCAATTTACGCTGCAGAAAAAGCATATCAACTAGGCGCTAAAGTCGTTACTATGTCAGACTCAACAGGCTGGATTTATGACGCAGAGGGTATCGACCTTGCTGCAATCAAAGAAATCAAAGAAGTCAAAAGAGAAAGACTTACAGCATATAAAGCATACAGACCAAACTCAGAGTACCACGAGGGTAAAGGCGTTTGGACAGTTAAGTGTGATGTTGCCCTACCTTGCGCAACACAAAACGAGCTTGACGAAGAAGATGCAAAAACACTTGTTAAAAACGGCGTAATCGCTGTTGCCGAGGGTGCTAACATGCCTTCTACTCTAGAGGCTACTGAGGTATTCTTAGAGGGTGGCGTATTGTTTGGCCCTGGTAAAGCTGCAAATGCAGGCGGTGTTTCTACATCTGCACTTGAAATGAGCCAAAACAGTCTAAGACTTTCTTGGACATTTGAAGAAGTTGATAAAAGACTAAAAGATATCATGGAAAACATCTTTACTCAAGCCGACGAAGCTTCTAAAAAATATGGTTACGAGAAAAACTACGTTGTAGGTTCAAACATAGCAGGCTTCATAAAAGTTGCCGACACTATGCTTGCACAAGGCGTGATTTAATTAGCTTGTAATTGAGAGTTATACGAAACTCAAAACTCGTGCTTTTAATCTTAACATTTTGAACAAAAAGGCTGTTGCCAATGATTTTATTCATTAGCAACAGCCTTTTAAATTTTCCAATCAAAAGCCCGAAGGACACCACAATTATTAATTATAAGCTTATTCTATAAATCTCCACTTTTTCACTTTTTCCCTTTAAGTGAATATTCTCTCCAAGCGACACAAACTCCACTCCTTTTGGAATTGCGTCTATCATGCTCTCGGCTACTAAAATTTCATCCATTTTCGAGATAGCCTCAAGCCTTGAAGCTACATTTACTGTATCGCCTATTGCGGTGTAATCCATTCTTGTATGCGAGCCGAAATTCCCTACCATTGCAGGTCCGAAGTTTAAACCTATGCCTATTCCTATGTCTTTTCCACATAGTTTTTTAACCTTTTCATTTAGTGGCTTTGATTTTTCGGTTATTTCCATTGCAGATTTTACAGCCTTTGCCTTAATGTCTTCTTGAAAAATCGGCGCACCCCAAAAAGCCATCGCTCCATCTCCCAAAAATTTGTCTAGCGTTCCACTGTTTTTTAAGACTGTATTGCTTATCAAGCTTAAATAATCGTTTAATATCTGTGCTAGATCTTCGGTTTTTAGCATTTCAGACAGAGCGGTAAAGCCCCTTATATCCACAAACATAACGGCTATATCCGCCATCTTTCCGCCTAGATTTGGCTTTATACTTTCATTTTTTATAAGTTCTAGTGCAAGTTCTGGTGAGACATATCGTTTAAAGCTTTTTGTAACCTCATTTTTTTCTAAAACTGACCTAAAATAATTTACTAACACCGACATTATGTAACAAATCGTCACAGCTGTCGGCAGATAAAATATCGGCATTACATATCCTATATTCCACAAGTACACGACAACGGCAATAAATCCCAAACTTATGACAAGCCAGGCTATAGTACAAAACAGCCATCTCTTTTTGAAAAAAAAGTTAAGCGACAACGCCGTAATTGCAAATAAAATTATGCTGTGAAGCTCGGTCGAGACTTCTGTTTTTAAATTTCCCGTTATAAGTGCCGATATTGCATTTGCTTGGTACTCAACGCCAAACATTTTTTCTGTATGGTCAACCGCCGTAAAATATTCATCACTCATTCCCAGCGCATACGGTCCTATAAGCACTATCTTGCCTGCAAAATAATCTGGATCCAAATTCCCCTCAACTAAGTCAACTATAGAAAACCCGTCGTCATATGCCTCTGGCCTTGAGCTAAAGGGAACATACCACATATGATTTTCATCGGTCGGCGGCTGTAATATCGCTTCTTCCCCCATATACGCCATATATTCTTGATAGATAACTTGATTAAAAGAAGGATAAGATTCGCCGTTTTGCAAGTCTATTTCCCAAATCGCATGACGAAGTATAGCGTCTGTGTCGAGCATTGCATTTAGATGCCCCGACTTTGACACTGCCTTAAGCTCCTCAAATGGTTCTTCCACCAAAAGCACCGCACTATTGTCCATAAAATAATTCCCATTATCTTCGACCAGCTCACTGCCAAAACTTATATTCGCACCTACCACCACATTTCCGGCCTTTTCCACTGCTTCAACAAATGCTTTATCCGCCTCACTATTTTCTGAATTAGTATATAGTGTATCAATGCCAATAACGGCAGGGCTTTTATCCGCGTCTGCCGTTAAGTTTTCTATTGCCTTTGCCATAATCTCTCTTGACCACGGCATCTGCCCATAGGTATCTATCGATTTTTCGTCCATTGTGACTATAACTATCTGAGAATTTGGCACTCCACCGCTTTGAAACACACTGTCGTATACCCTATTAGCAAGTACAGTGAACATATCAAAACCTAGCATAAGCGTGATAAGCACTGCACCGATTACGGCAAACGTGACTCTCACTATATTTTTTTTAAATACTATCAAGCCTTAGTCCTCGTCGCCTTCATCATCGTCTTCTTCTCGTTCCTCTTGTTCTTCTCGCTCTTCTTGGATATAAGTTTCCTCTTCCTCATGTTCTACTTCATCATCTTCTTCGACTTCTACCTCATCAATCTCATCGACATCATCGGCATCGTCTGTATCGTCCGCATCGTCTGTATCGTCCGCATCGTCTACATCATCTGTGTCATCGTCATCATCGTCTACATCTTTTATAAAATCAGGCAAATCGTCTTCGTCTGTTTCCAAAATCTCAAGCCTGTCTTCGTCATCATCTACGTCATAAACCGCAGTGCTACCCGCACCTAGCTTATTTTCTGCGAGCATATTTCCGTTTTCGTCTATTGCATTAATTGCGACTTCACCTGTGAGCAGTGTTGTAGACGACTGTATATTTTGGCTTTCGTCCTCTGCCACTACATAACCCGAGGTTCCTCTAATACCTGTTATCATATTAGATGTTTTAATGTTCATGCTCTCGTCGTCCTGCAATTTTTCTGCGACTTCAAAGAACAGTCTTCCCTCATTAAGTGTAATAAGCAAATTTTTTCCATCGTTTTCGATTACAGTGTTTGACATAACATCAAGTTTTATAAGTTTTGTGTCGTCTAGACTTATATATGCATAAGAATTTTCTAAAGTTTCCACTTTATACCCACTTTGAAGCTTCATTCCTACGCTGGCGTCTAAAGTTTCGCCCTCGCTGTCACTTATACTTAGCGTGCCCTCAAATTTTTCAAGTCTCATTACGTCCGCTGTCGCAGTGTCAATTTCACCGCTTTCACTTGGCTGGTCTAAATACTGACAAGATACTAAAAACATCATCATTGTCATAATTAAAATCATTGCCTTAACTCTTCTAAATTTTGTCATAAATTCTTAACTCTCTTTCATTCCCATGCTTTACTCACTTTAAACAGGGATAATATTGTTTTATCAAGTTTTCCGTGTTCTGCCATGTCTTCCATAATTTCAAACACTTTATCTAGTGGTGTCGGCTTTTTATAGGGTCTATCTTTTGCCGATAGTCCGTCAAAAATATCAATAATTGTCAAAAGCCTTGTTTCATTGTCGAGCTCATCACCCGATATTCCTCTTGGATAACCGCTACCGTCTAATAGCTCATGGTGGGCGCTTGCCCATTTGGGCACATTTTCATACTCTTCTCTAAAATCCATTTTATCGAGTATATCCCGAGTCATATCTACATGCTCTTGCATTACAAGTCTTTCTTTCCCAGTTAGTGTTCCTCTTACTATGGACAAATCTTCGATTTCATCCTGTGTAAACCAATGACGAGTATCACCATTTTCATCCTTATAGGTTTTACGTCCAAGCTCTGCAACTTCTTCTAGAATTTCTTTATCAAGAAAAGCCTTGGTGTTTACCTCTTTTACAAACTGCCTTATCGTCTCAAGCTCTTCTATTTTTTCTCTCACATCTTCATTATTTTTAAGCCCATTTAACTTTATTGTAAGCGAAATAATGTCAAGCCTTGTCATTACTCTTTCTATTTTCACACTAAGCCTTGTCGCCTTATCCATAATTTCAAGTGGTGTGACAAGTTTTCCCACGTCGTGAAGCCAAATGCTCATATAAAGCAAATGGTGCATAGACGGGTCAAAGCTTATTTCATCTTGTGGGTTTTCCAAAAGCCAACTCAAAAATTTTTCGGCATAGCGCTTCATATTATGAGTGTGCGAGACATTGTACTGAGTCCTTAAATAAATCACCTGTGCAAAAGTTTTGACTATAGATTCCATCAAATCTTTAATTTGCATGGTGTAATTCATATTCGTAAGCTTAATAGCCGTTTGTGATGCAAACGCCTTTAGTATCATCTCATTATTTTCTGAAAATGAAATGATTTCTCCACTTTCATCCATGGCGTTTATAAGTTGCAAAACGCCAATTACATCACCTTTGTCGTTTTGCATCGGAAGAACAATCATAGATTTTGTACGGTAGTGTGTAGATTTGTCAAAATTTTGCGGACCCGAAAAATCAAACAGTTTACTTTCGTAAACGTCTTTTATGTTGACTGTTTTATTTTCAAGTGCGCAGTAGGCACAAACATTCTCTCTTAGCATTTCAATAGACTGTGGCATTGTGCTGTTTTTTGCCATACTGTTAATAATGCCTTTAGATTTAGTTATCATGACCCTAAAATCAAGCTTATCCTCGTTGATTATATACAAGGTTCCGCCGTCGCAGTTTGTAATTTCGGTGGCGCTTTCAAGCATTTTTTCAAGCAGAACATCATTGTCCTTTTGAGATGTCGCCATTATGAAAGTTTCTAGTATTTTTTTAGTTTTATTATCAATCATAATCTTATCACCACAAGCCTTTTTAAAGCACCCTATCTATATAATGTAAATTATCTTTGTTTTATTGCATATCTACTTAAAGTATATCATAAAAAAACTT
>CAYJIA010000058.1:3111-11593 GCA_964370115.1 uncultured Eubacteriales bacterium | reverse complement strand
AAAAATGAGCCAAGCTGGCTCATTTTTTGCGTTTGCGGGTTTTAGGGCAGTCTGAAACGGGTGGAATTTCCACCCGTTTTTACATCACTTATTAATTACAAACCCATTTCCTCTTTAACTTCTTTAAAGCATTTAATTGCGAAATCTAGGTCTTCTTTACTGTGTCCGGCAGAAACTTGCGTTCTTATTCTCGCCTTGCCTCTTGGCACTACTGGGAACGAGAAGCCTACAACATATACGCCTTTTTCCAGCATTTTACCTGCAAATTCCACTGTAACTTTTTCATCATACAGCATAACTGGAACTATAGCGTGGGTAGACTTTGGTATGTCAAATCCAAGTTTTGATAAATTTTCCCTAAAATATTTTGTGTTTTCCTCAAGTCTGTCACGAATTTCGGTACTTGATTTTAACATATCAAAAATTTTAATAGACGCATTTGTAATTGCCGGTGCCAAAGTATTAGAAAAAAGATAAGGTCTACTTCTTTGTCTTAAAAGGTCTACTATTTCTTGTCTTCCGCTTGTGTATCCGCCACTTGCCCCGCCTAAAGCCTTGCCTAGTGTTCCTGTTATCACGTCGACTCTGTCTTGCACTCCACAATATTCAGGTGTTCCTCTTCCTTTTTCTCCTACAAATCCTACAGCATGGCTATCATCAACCATTACAAGTGCACCATATTTGTCGGCTAAATCACAAATGCTTTTTAAGTCGGCTATTGTACCGTCCATTGAGAAAACACCGTCTGTTGCAATCATTTTAATTTTCGCATCTTTTGCCTCGATAAGCTTTTGCTCTAGGTCTTGCATGTCGTTGTTTTTATATCTAAATCTTTGCGCCTTGCAAAGTCTTACGCCGTCTATTATGCTCGCATGGTTTAGCTCGTCGCTTATTATCGCGTCTTCTGCCGACAATAATGTTTCAAACAAGCCGCCATTTGCATCAAAGCATGAAGAGTAAAGTATTGTGTCGTCAGTCGATAAAAAATCGCTTATGCTCTCTTCAAGTTTTTTATGAAGCTCTTGAGTTCCGCAGATAAATCTAACGGACGACAATCCATATCCCCAGTTGTCGTAGCTCTCTTTTGCAGCCTTTATAACCTCTGGATTGTTTGAAAGACCCAAGTAGTTGTTTGCGCACATATTCAAAAGATTTTGCGCCTTATTTGTGTCTATTCTTGCACTTTGTGGCGTTTTGATTATTCTTTCCTCTTTGTAAAGCCCAGCAGCTTTAATCTCGTCTACCCTGTCTTTAAATATTTTTAGTGAATTATTCATTTTCTTTCTCCCTTACGCTGTTGTCCAGTCTAGTACTACTTTTCCGCTAAGCCCTGAATTCATAGCCTCAAAACCTTTTTCGAAGTCTTTGTAGTCAAATCTATGTGTCACAATTTTGTCAATATTAAGTCCGCTTTGAAGTATTGATGTCATTTTATACCAAGTTTCGTACATTTCACGGCCATAAATACCTTTTATTGTAAGTCCGTTGAACACAACTTTATCCCAGTCTATTGTCGTTCCTGGTTTTTGTATTCCCAAAAGGGCTATTTTGCCACCGTGGTGCATTGCATCTACCATAGTTGAAAATGCAACAGGGCTTCCTGACATTTCTAGACCTACGTCAAATCCCTCTTTCATGTTAAGTTCTGTCATTACATCTGCAAGGCTTTCTTCCTTTACATTAACAACTCTGGTCGCACCCATTTCTTTTGCTAAATTGAGCCTGTATTCGTTCATATCCGTTACAACTACATGTCTTGCCCCCACATGACGACAAATCGCTGCCGCCATTATTCCTATTGGGCCTGCCCCCGTAATGAGTATGTCCTCTCCTATCAAATCAAATGACAGCGCTGTGTGAACCGCATTTCCTAGCGGATCAAAAAGTGAGTAGATATCCTCAGAGATACCATCTGTGCATTTCCACACATTTGTGGCTGGAATCGACAGATACTTTGCAAACGCACCACTTCTGTTAACGCCAACACCTTGAGTGTTCATACAAAGATGGCGTCTGCCTGCAAGGCAGTTTCTACAGTGTCCACATACCAAGTGCCCTTCACCCGACACTAATTCGCCAACTTCAAAGCCACGTACGTTTGAGCCTGTTTCTACAATTTCTCCAACAAACTCATGCCCTACTACCATTGGTACGGGAATAGTTTTTTGTGACCACTCGTCCCAATTATATATGTGCACATCTGTTCCACAAATTGAAGTTCTTTTAATTTTTATAAGTACATCGTTTATTCCAACTGTTGGAATATCTACCTCGGTTAGGGTCAAACCAACTTTCGCCTCAGTTTTTACTAGTGCTGGCATTTTATTGCTCATGTCCATATCTCCAATACAATTTAATATTTTTTGTAGTTTTGTCACGGACATTATATCATAAGTTATTTTGAATTTCTACTATAATTTCCTAAAATTTTCACCTAAGTTTTCATGCTTTATTTGTACAATAATGCCAAGACTTGATTTTACGGTCGTTTTCATATATAATCTTTTAAAAGGAGTAGTGATTATGGCTATAAATGATATACTAGAATTTAACAAGAACTTTGTAAATGAAAAAGAGTATGAAAAATATCATATCTCAAAATTCCCAAAAAAGAAAATAGCTATTTTAACCTGTATGGACGCAAGACTAACCGAGCTTTTGCCTGCTGCACTTAATTTTAAAAATGGTGATGTAAAGGTAATTAAAAATGCAGGCGCTCTTATCAGCCATCCATTTGGCAGTGTTATGAGAAGTCTACTCATTGCGATTTACGACTTAGATGTCGAGAAAATTTTAGTAATTGGACATTATGACTGCGGAGTACAAAGTGTAAATCCATCTGAAATTACAAAAAAAATGCTCGAGCGCGGTGTAGTTCAGGACGATTTAGATTTCATGGAATACATGGGGCGTGATGTAAATGAATGGTTTAAAGGATTTTCTGACCCTGTGGTGTCGGTAGAAGAAACTGTAAAGCTAATCAAAAAACATCCACTAATACCAAAAGATGTATTTGTAGGTGGCTACCTAATGGACCCCGACACAGGGAGACTTGATGAAGTTGTTTAAGAAATTAAATTTTCTCACCCTTACCCCTTGTTTTTTTTCTTATAAGCGTGTATAATAATTTAGCAAAACATGTATTTATTGTTTTGTTAAATTAAAAATAATATTTTCGTGTATCCGAGCAAGGCAGGTTTAGCCGTGGAATATGCGAGCGGATAGGTCTGCGCGGCGGGAGCCCGTGAACCATGTCAGGCGGGGAACCGAGCAGCATTAAGCGGTTTCTCTTGTGCGATGCAGGGTGCCTGTCCGTTCACATATTCTTCGGAAAACTGTCTTGTTTTTTAATTTTTAAGGAGGGATTTATATGGCATATAAGGTACTTTATAGAAAATATCGTCCTGCCGTTTTTTCGGATGTAATAGGACAGGAAACTGTCACTACCACACTAAAAAACGCCCTAAGTCAGGATAAAGTTTCCCACGCCTACCTTTTTACTGGTTCTAGGGGCACAGGTAAAACCACCTGCGCTAAAATCCTTTCAAAGGCAGTAAACTGCCAAAATTTGCAAGATGGAGACCCTTGTCTTGTATGTGATGCCTGCAAGGGTATCGAAAGTGGTGCCGTTCTTGATGTTATGGAAATGGACGCCGCAAGCAACAACGGTGTCGACAGCATAAGGGCACTTATTGAGGAATCTGCATTTACCCCGACCTCTGTAAAATACAGGGTTTATATAATAGATGAGGTGCATATGCTCTCCGACTCAGCATTTAATGCACTACTAAAAACTTTAGAAGAACCTCCTTCCCATGTAATTTTCATTTTGGCGACCACCGAGGTTCACAAGCTTTTGCCAACAATTTTATCACGTTGTCAAAGATTTGACTTTAAACGCATTACGGCACAAAACATTGCCGACAGATTGCAAACTGTGTGTAGTGAAGAAGGCATCAAAATTGATGACGAAGCAGCACTTTTAATTGCAAGACTTTCAGACGGTGGTATGCGTGACGCACTTTCAATGCTCGACAGATGTATGGCAAAAAGTGGCGACATAAGCCTTAAAAGTGTAAATGAAATGGCTGGAATAGTCGGGCGTGAACATCTGATGATTTTCGCCGATTCCATAAAGGAAAACGACTGTGTAAAGGCACTTAGCCTTATAGATGATTTATATCAAAATTCTAAGGATTTGGCGATGCTTTGCGAGGAGCTAACCACTCATTTTAGAAATTTAATGCTCATAAAAACCATGAAAGATGCCAAAGATTTAATCAGAGTTTCGGGCGACGAACTTGAAACCATGACGGCTCAGGCGCTTTCTATGCCACTTCCTTTAATACTTCACTGCCTTGAAAGATTTTCACAGTCTCTTGATAAGATGAAAAGCTCAAATAGGCGTGTAGAACTTGAAATGGCGTTTATCTCGCTGTGCACTCCACAGGCAGACACATCTTTACCCGCAATTTTAAGACGACTTGAAGCGCTTGAAAGTGGCATTGCTAAAATGCCTGTGCAAGTACAAAGCTCGCAGAAAAAAATGACGAGCTCTGCCCCTATTTCACAGGACAACGATGCAATTAAAAAGCTTGCCAAAACAGCCACAGTTTTCCAAAATTGGCCTGATGTAATAAATATTATTAAAAATACATCAAAGACTGTCGGCATGGCTTTTACGGGCTCAACCGCCTATTTAAGCGGAAACTATGTGCTTATAGACGGCTCTGACTTGGCATTTGAATATCTTAGAAAAAATGCGGAGCACAGAGATAATTTAAAAAATGCAATTGCGCATGTCACAGGCAAAGGATACAACATCGGTCCATATTTAAAGGACGATGAAAACAAAGTCGAGCAAGTGAGTGCCATTGATGAACTTATGCAAACTGCAATTGATGCAGGAATAGAAGTTATAGAAAAAAATAATAACTAAAAGAAAGAGAGAAAAAAATTATGAAAGCAAGATTACCAAAAGGAATGGGTGGCGCAGGACCATCAAACATACAACAACTAGCTAAACAAGCACAAAAAATGCAAGAAAACATGGAGAGAGTTACTGCTGAACTTGAAGAAAAAGAATACACAGTAGCAACAGGCGGCGGCATGGTAAGTGCGACTGTCACAGGAAAACTTGAAGTTAAATCTATAGAGATTAAACCAGAAATCGTAGACCCAGACGACATTGAAATGATGACAGACACCATTATAGCCGCTGTAAACGAGGCAATTAGAGCTGCTGTTACTGAAAAAGACACAGCAATGGAAAAAATCTCAGGCGGAATGAATATTCCAGGAATGTTTTAATCATGGCGCAATATCACATAGCCCCACTTGAAAAACTTGTTGACTGGTTTGAGAGTTTTCAGGGAATAGGACATAAATCGGCACAGCGCGTGGCGTATCATGTACTTAATATGTCGGAAGAGGACGCAAAAGAGTTTGCACAGGCGATTTTAGATGCACATCAAAAAATCACTTACTGCAAGGTGTGTTGCAACCTCACAGACAGCGAAACCTGCTCAATTTGTAAAAGTGACAGCAGAAATAAAGAAATAGTTTGCGTGGTAGAGGACCCAAGAGACGTTTTTGCCCTAGAGCGCACAAACGAATTTGACGCTACTTACCACGTACTTCACGGCGCAATTTCGCCTTTAGGCGGAGTAGGCCCCGACGAACTTAAAATAAAAGAGCTTTTAAAAAGGCTAAACGATGGTACTGTAAAAGAAGTTATAATGGCGACAAACCCAACCGTAGAGGGCGAGGCAACAGCCATGTATATTTCAAGACTTATTAAACCTCTAGGTGTAAAGGTGACAAGACTTGCATATGGAATTCCAGTAGGTGCCGACTTAGAATATGCCGACGAAATCACACTTTCAAGGGCTATTGAAGGCAGAAAAGAGCTTTAAATAAAATTTTTAAAAAATTTTATTTAATTGATAATTAATAGTTAATAATGAATAATTATGGCGAAATGCTTCGCATTTTAAATTCAAACGGAGGTTTTCATATGGATACTTTAGCCGCACAAAAGAGGGTTTATCAAAACAAAATAAATCAGGGCTTTGATGTGACGGATATGCATATACAGTTTTTATATCTTCATACCGAAGTTTCGGAGGCTGTGGAGGCCTACGACAAGAAAAAAGACGATTTTGGCTTAGAACTTGCCGACATTGCCATATATTTACTAGGCATTGCAGAAATGCAGGGTATAAATTTAGGCGAAGAAATCGAAAAGAAAATGGAAATCAACGAAAAAAGACGTTACGTTGTAACCGACGGCGTTTGGACAAAAATCGAGGGAAAAGAGTGATTTTGTGGCGATAAATTATGTAATGGACAGCAAAAAAGACCGCGAGGACATAATAGATTTTGCAAATTATGTGTTTAGTAATGCACACAGACCACACGATTTTAAAAAAACACTGCCAAAACTTTACGGCGATAATGACACGGTAGACGGCATTTATCATTACCTTTGCAAAGAGGATGAAAGAATAAAAGCCTTGGTACTACTGCAAAAATCAAGTGTAAAGGTCGGCGACTACACACTTAAAGTCGGCGGAATAGGCACGGTTTCGGCTCACCCTTATTCACGTGGAAAAGGCTATATGAAATCCTTGATGAATAGTGCGGCAAAAGAAATCAGAGAGAGCTGCGACATCGGATTTTTAGGTGGGCAAAGGCAGAGATATCAATATTTTGGCTTCGAACTTGCTGGCACTGAGCTCATTTTTAATGTAAATAAAGACAATGTAAAACATGTTTATAAGAATGTGACGACTGACAGAGTAAAGCTTTCCTCCCTTACAGCAAGCGATGAAAATTTAATAAACGAAATACGAGATTTACAAATAGAAATACCATTAATAGGTGTTAGAAACGGCAGTACTAAGCAGTTTTTTAATATAATGAGCTCTTGGAACTGCGAGCTTATAGCACTTATACAAAACGATGAATTTAAGGGCTATCTTGTAAAAGGTGGCGATGGATATATAGGTGAAATTTATTTAAAAGATCCTACACTACTCCCTCAGTTTATTAAAAAATTGTTGGAAGAAAATAGCGATATAGAATTTAATTTCACATTGAACGAGACGCAAATAGATTTAATACCGCAATTTATGACACTTTGCGAAAATGTAAAAAAATCCACTCAATATAGTTATTTACTCGCAAACCCCAGAAAAGTTTTAGAGGCCTTTTTAAACTTAAAACTTAGCTATAAAAACTTAAATGACGGCTGTATTAATATAGAAATAGCGGGCAAGACTTATAAAATCACCGTGAACAATGCTCACGCTGATGTCATAGAGAGTGATGAAAAACCGCTTATAAGTTTCACAGAATTTGAGGCACTTACCCAGCTATTTTCCCCAAATGGAAATTTAATGGGTGAGCTTGATCCATTACCTGACTTTGCAAAAGCATGGTTTCCCCTACCCCTATATTTCTCTTCGGTGGATGGGTGTTAAGGTGATATTATGTGTTTTCCAAAACGAAAAAATATAAGATTACAGGAATATGATTATTCACAAAACGGTGCATATTATGTTACGATTTGTACCCATAATAGAGCAAATTTATTTTATAATGCCGTAGGGGCGAACCTATGTGTTCGCCCGAATAACCCGCATTTACTTGTCGAAAATTCCTTACTCGAATTAGAAAACAAATACTGTAATGTAAAAATAGACAAATATATAATTATGCCAAATCATATACACTTTATTTTAATAATTGAAAACACAACGGGCGAACACACAGGTTCGCCCCTACATGAAATGATACAATGGTTTAAGACACAAAGTACAAATGCATATATTAAAGGTGTCAAGGATAATTTATTTCCACCATTTGATAAACATGTCTGGCAACGTAATTATTACGACCACGTAATAAGAACCGAGCAGGATTATCTAGATATCTGGCAATACATCGACACTAACCCTCAAAAATGGGCAGACGACCCTTATCATATAAATATGGGAGCTAAACTAAATGGAAATTAAAGAAATGTTTGACAAACCCCTTAAATCCGCAATTTGCAACGATATATTAAGAGCTTTGCCAAGCTGGTTTGGAATTGAAGAAAGCATATTGGAATATGTTGAAGCCGTCAAAAACATGCCGTTTTTCGCCGCTTTTGCAGGCGACAATTCAATCGGCTTTACAGCTGTTAAAATACATAATCAGTATACGGCTGAGATTTGTGTTATGGGTGTTCTTTCTGAATACCACCGCAAAGGCATAGGAAGAAAACTTATTGAATATGCCCAAAATTACTGTGTGGAAAACGGATATAAATTTCTTACTGTGAAAACCTTAGACAAGTCACGTGCAAGCAAAAGCTACGAAAAAACTCGTAAATTTTATATCGGCATGGGTTTTTACCCGCTTGAAGTTTTTCCATTATTCTGGGATGAACAAAACCCTTGCTTATTTCTAGCGAAAGCATTATAATAATACGAAA
>CAYJIA010000058.1:0-3011 GCA_964370115.1 uncultured Eubacteriales bacterium | reverse complement strand
TGGGATGAACAAAACCCTTGCTTATTTCTAGCGAAAGCATTATAATAATACGAAAGGCACTGCTGAAATGATACGAAAACTTATGACTGAGGGAGACCTTCACCCTGTGGTGCGTTTTTATATGGAATGTTACAACGAGGGCGATGACGACGACTGGACTTATGAAATAGCCTCAAAAAGAATTATGCAAGTCCTCACAAAATCTGACTCGCCCTGCTTTATTTACGAAGAAAAAGGTATGATAGTTGGCTTTGCAATGGGATACTGCGAACAGTTTATACGCTCATCTTTCTACTTTTTAACCGAAGTTTTGGTGAGCAATGCGCATCGTGGCAAGGGACTTGGCACTGAGATTATGGAAGATATAGAAATTTATCTAAAAGATTTTAATGTAAATAAAATCTTACTTCTTGCGGCAAACGACGAGATGCACAAGCATTTTTATGGAAAATTAGGATATGAAGTCGATAATGCTGTGATATGTATGGAGAAGCGACTTGTGTAAATGCATTTAGCTTTACACCCAACTAGATTGTATAGGGGGAAACTAGATTATGCTAGGATATAACGTGATTGCTGTTTACAATGATACAGCCGATAAATTTTTAATGTGCAAGAGAAAAAAAGAGCCGTACAAGGGTCTATCTAACCTTGTAGGCGGAAAAATTGAGCTAGGCGAAGACAGCGAAAAAGCCGCCTATCGAGAATTATTTGAAGAAACATCAATCTCCCAAAACGATATTAAACTCACACATTTAATGGATTTCACCTACTATCTTGATGACTGCTATGTAGAAGTTTACGTTGGCAAACTAAACAAGTACGTCGCTATCTCAGGTGATGAAAACGATTTATACTGGTCTGAGCTTGACTGTGACTTTTTTGATACGTCTAAATACGCAGGCGAGGGAAATATCGGACATATAATCGAACATATAGTAATGTCAAGGGATAAACTGCTTGTATAGTGGTTTTGAAATATTAACACAATTTACGTAAAGTAATTAACCTTTACCTGTCATTTAAAAAGGAGGTAGGCTTATGCCTAAGGAAAATACAAAAACTATAGCCAGCAATAAAAAAGCCTACCACGACTATTTTGTCGAGGAAAGCTATGAGGCGGGCATTGAGCTTGCCGGAACTGAAGTTAAATCTCTCAGGCAGGGTAGAGTTAATTTAAAAGACGCTTGGTGCTCAATAATAAATGGCGAAATTTATATAAACGGATGCCATATAAGTGCATACGAACAGGGCAATATATTTAATAAAGACCCTGTAAGAGTGCGAAAGCTCTTGATGCACAAGAAAGAAATAATGAAACTTTTCGGCACTGTAAAGCAAGACGGCTTTTCACTTATCCCCCTCTCCCTTTATTTCAAAGGCTCAAGAGTAAAAGTGCAAGTAGGACTGTGCAAGGGTAAGAAAAATTACGACAAACGTGCCGATATAGCCTCAAAAGACGCAAAAAGAGAAATACAACGAAGCCTGAAACAGCGACAACAGTATTAGGAATGCGCGGTGCACATTCGCTTATAGACATGTCAAGGAGGAAAAAAGATGATACATGAAATTATTGATTTAAAGCTTGATTTAAGCGCTTTAAATCTTCCTAAGACCGATTATCAACCAAAAATTTACACCTACATTTTAGATAATAGCCCTGAAATCAACCCAAATCGCACACGACCAACGGTTGTAATTTGTCCGGGTGGTGGCTATATGTTCACCTCTGACAGAGAGGCAGAGGCGATTGCGATAAAGCTAAATTCTTTTGGCTACAATGCGGTAGTACTGAGATATTCGTGCTCCCCCGCCCCATTTCCGACCCAGCTTTTTGAGCTTGCAACAACCGTTGCTATGGTTCGTGAAAACGCAGGAAAATGGCATGTTGACCCTGAAAAAATCGTAGTGATGGGATTTTCAGCAGGCGGACATTTGGCGGCAAGCCTTGGCGTTCACTGGGACAAAGAATTTGTCTATAAACCATTAAACCTAACTGCAGAAGCTGTAAAGCCAAACGCCTTGATACTATCATACGCCGTAATTTCGGCGGTAGAAGCGGCACACACCCAGTCCTTTAAACACCTTTTGGGTGACGATCCCGATAAAAATCTGAATTTAGTTGACATTCCAAAACATGTATCAAAGAACACGCCAAAAACTTTCTTGTGGCACACATTCGATGACACTGTGGTTCCCGTGCAAAACTCAATGATTTTTGCCGACAAACTACAACGACAAGGCGTGCCATTTGAAATGCACATCTACCCTAAGGGTCCTCACGGACTTGGGCTTGCCACCCAAGAAACTCACGACACAAATGGTGGTAATGTACAATTAGACTGTGCAAACTGGATAGATTTGGCAAATATTTTTATTAAAAGCATATGATTAAATTTTTATTTCGAAAGGAGAATAACCATGCAATATTCTTGTCCTAAATGCGGAAACGCAAGTTTTGAGAACGACCAATTCCAAGCAACAGGTGGTAATTTCGCAAAAGTTTTTGATATTCAAAATAAAAAATTTATTACCATTAGCTGCACAAGCTGTGGTTACACAGAACTTTATAAAGCGAAAACAAGCAAAGGATCAAACATTTTAGACTTCCTTGTAGGCAGTTAAAAATAATTATACCTATCATGCCCCTTTTTGGGGCTATATATGGGGGCGTAAAGGTTTCGACGGGGATTGTAAGCCTTGGTAAGCGAGTAGCGGTGCGGACCCGCTATAAAAGCCGTAAAATATAAATTAAATAACAACAATAAAGTTGCTATAGCTGCTTAATGCAGCTCGTTTCTACCTAGAGTACCACGGCTGGGATAGAAGCGTCGATTAGTGGTGCACGTGAACAGGTGAACGCCTTTACATCTGTCATGAATTAAAGGCTACTAAGGCAAAGAGCCTGCCTATGGGCGCTTTGTCAAGGGAATGCAAATCATAAGCTACACTCGTAGAAAGCCATTGTAAGCGATTTTCGGACAGGGGTTCAATTCCCCTCGCCTCCACCA
>CAYJIA010000057.1:5662-11822 GCA_964370115.1 uncultured Eubacteriales bacterium | reverse complement strand
GGTATAAAGAAACTTTTAAATAAAAATGCGAAGCATTTCACCACAACTCTTCACTTTTCACTCTTAACTCTTCACTAAAAAAGGAAAACCCCCGACGAGGGTTTTCCTCTTTAAATGTCCACTGGACATTTAAATTCACCATTCCTGCGTTTTTTTAAGTATAAGATTTCGTTTTCTGCGGAAAACGCCTCAGGGCTCTGCCCTAAGAACCTGCAATTTTTCGAGAAAAATTGATTAAAGCTTTTAATTAAAAATCCGAAGGATTTCACCACAACTCTTCACTCTTCCCTAAAAAAGGAAAACCCCCGACGAGGGTTTTCCTTTTTACAGTGCATTTCCTACCGCAACAGGCAGTACCATTCCTATTTCATCAAGCTCTTTCTTGATATTTTCTATCGCTTTTTGCGCGTCTGTATTGATAAAGGCTTTGTTATCGTATAAAAGATAATCTTTTTTTACATCCGTCGGGGAAATATTTACCATTATAACATTTGCACCCGACAAATAGCCTTGCACTCTACCTTTTCTCTCTATAGTTTCAAGCGCTGTGGTAGATGGCAACATTGCTTTTGGAAGCATAAGCCTTGTGAGCGCTAGCATGGTGAGAGTTTTTTCCAAAGTTCCACTTTTGTAGTCTTTAAATACAGAATCTTTATGTGGTATAAATGGCCCTATGCCTACCATGTGAGGATTAAGTTTTTTCAAATACACCAAATCTTCTGCAAGCTCTACATTTGTTTGATATGGTGACCCCACCATAAAGCCTGCACCTGTTTGGTATCCTATTTCTTTTATATCATTTAAACATCTCATTCTGTGGGAAAGCGTCATATAAGTTGGGTGAAGCTTTTCGTAGTGCTCTGACGTTGCGGTTTCATGCCTTAGCAAAAACCTATTCGCCCCAGCATCGAATAAATCCTTATACAATTTTTTTGAAAGCTCGCCCACAGAAAGAGTAATAGCGCAGTCGGAATATTTTTCTCTAATTTCTTTCACAATATCCACTAACTTATCATCAAAGTAAGGGTCTTCGCCACCTTGTAAAACAAAAGTTCTCATGCCTAGGGTATAACCTTGGGCACAACATTCTAAAATCTGATTTTTCGTCAGTCTATAACGGCTGACATTTTTGTTTTTTTGGCGTATTCCACAGTAATGGCAATCGTTTTTACAATAGTTTGTAAATTCGATGAGGCCCCTTAAAAAAATCTGATTCCCATAATATTTTTCTCGCTTTTTTAGTGCGAGTGCAGATAAATATTCGCGCTCTTTAAAAGTAGTATTCTCAAGTATATATATAAATTCTTCTTTTGATAAGTTTTCTTCTTTGTCTAACTTATCAATTAGATTTATAGTTTTATTATTCTCCATTGTCATATTGTAACCTTGTCTAAAATTCCTGTCAGTTTTGCTATGCAAATGCCATAGTTTGTCATTGGCACTTCCTCACTATTTGCCTGCATTACTCTGCCCATGACATATCGTTTGGTAAACATACATGCCCCACAGTGAATTACCAGCGAATACTCGCTTAAATCCCTTGGGAAGTCCTTACCCGTTGCAAAATCTATTCTCAGATTTTCTCCAAACTTTTTCCTAAGCATTTTTGGAATTTTAATTCTTCCTATATCTCCGTCTTGAGGGTTATGTGTGCACGCCTCTGCTATTAGCACTTTGTCGCTCTCTTTTAGAGCGTCTAGTGCCAAGGCGCCTTTTTTAAATGTATCTATATCGCCTTTATAAATTGCAAACAGCACCGAAAACGAGGTCAGTTTGCTCTCTTTTGGCATGTTTTCATATACGAAATCAAATATTTGCGAGTCGGTGATAATTAGTTTTGGTGGCTCTTTTAGTTGGTTTAAGCCGTCTAAAAAATTATCTTTTGTCACGCATATAGTAATGCATTTTCTGTCTAGCAGGTCGCGTATTGTCTGAACCTGTGGGAGTATAAGTCTTCCCACTGGAGCCTGTATATCCTGAGGCATTACCAGCATTACCGTGTCTTTTGCCGTGACATATTTTCCGACTATTCCGTATAAATCTTCAGTATTTGGCAAGAGGCTTGCTATTGCCTTTGATATTTCTTCTATATTCTTTTTGGTTTTAGCGCTTACAAACAAAGCTTCTTTTGAAAAAACTCTTTTTATTTCATCAAATAATTTGGCATCGTCTTTTTCATCACATTTTGTTATTACAAAAAGCGTTGGTATGTTTAAAGCCTTGAGTTCGTCCGCAAAGTTTTTTTCAAACTCTGTAATGTCGCCATTAAGACATAGTACTGCGACGTCGGTCTTTTTAAGCATTTCCCTTGTTCTGTCAACACGCTTTTCTCCAAGTGCGCCTATGTCATCAAAACCTGCGGTATCGACTATTACACATGCGCCAATTGGATGAATTTCAATTGATTTTAAAACGGGGTCGGTAGTGGTTCCTAGGACATCAGATACGAGTGATATTTCTTGTCTTGTAATAGCGTTAACAAGAGCGGATTTTCCGACATTCCTTCTGCCGAGCACCGTTATATGTGTCCTGTTTGCCTGTGGTGTGCTGTTCATAATTTATCCCCCTTAAAACCTAAAATCTCTTTGACCCATGTCTATCTTACATAGACAGTCATCAAGTTTCTGACATACTTTTTCATGCGTTATACTTTTTTTGCTGTTTTTAATATGCATTTCGCCTATTTCTCTTGTTTCTTTTCCAGCATAATCGCATAGATATTCTTTAAGGGTTATCAATGAGTTTGGCGCGCACACATTGCCTATTTGACCCGATTTCGCAAGTCTCATAAACCTGTCGCCTGTTCTGCCTTCTCTATAACAAGCGGTACAAAAGCTTGGTGTGTATCCCGATTTTAAAAGCCATCCGACAATTTCATCTAGTGTTCTTTCGTCTGAAAGCTCAAACTGCATATCCTTGTTTGTTCTTTCCTCGGTGTATCCGCCTATACTCGTTTTTGATGCTCCACTTATCTGTGAAACGCCAATTTTAAGCGCCTTCTCGCGGGCGGTCGCACTCTCTCTTGTAGAGACTATAATTCCTGCATACGGAAGTGAAATTCTTAAAATCGCAATGATTTTTAGGAAAAGTTCGTCGGATATTGAATTTGAAAATGACCCTAGGTCCACATCGTCAGCAGGGCAAATTCTTGGAACGCTCACCGTGTGTGGCCCTACTCCGAATTTATCTTCTAGATGCTTTGCATGCATCATAAGCCCTGCAAAGTCGTATTTGTACATATTAAGCCCAAACAAAACTCCTATGCCCACATCGTCAATTCCGCCTTCCATAGCCCTATCCATGGCTTCTGTATGGTAGTCGTAGTTGCTTTTTGGCCCTGTTGGATGAAGTTTTTTGTAGGTCTCTTTATGATATGTTTCTTGAAATAAAATATAAGTGCCGATTTCTGCCTCTTTTAGTTTTCGGTAATTTTCAACGGTCGTTGCTGCTATATTAATATTAACACGTCTAATAGCTCCGTTTATATGCTTTACGGAATATATAGTTTTAATACTTTCAAGTATATATTCTATGCTACAGTTTTTTGGGTCTTCGCCTGTTTCTATTGCAAGGCGTTTATGCCCCATGTCTTGTAGTGCTATTACCTCTTTTTTTATCTCTTCCATGCTGAGTTTTCTGCGTTTCATCTCTTTGTTTTTTGCGTGAAATGGACAGTAGGTACAACCGTTTATACAGTAATTTGACAGATAAAGCGGTGCAAAAAGCACTATTCTATCGCCATAAATTTTTTCTTTTATTTTTTTAGAAAGAGCAAAAACTTTTTCTAAAATTTCCTCATTTTCGGTCTCTAGCAGCAGGCTTGCATCTTTATAGTCAAGCCCACCCATGGTTTCCGCTTTTTTTATTATACTTTCTAAAAGCTCCACATTGTCGCGATTTTTTTCGGAAAATTCGAGCGTTTTAAGTATTTCTTCGTCATTAATAAATTCTTCTGCCTTGTCAGATTTGCTGTTAAACAACATTTTAATGCCTCCTCTTAAAATTTAGAATACATGGTTTTCGCATTAATACCTGTAAGTTTTCCAAGTTTTCCGGAGATAGTGTTTATAACATCGTTTGGCGCATCTACAACTATGCTTATCACATTTAAAGACCTTTCTCTGTAGGGTATTCCCATTCTGCCTATAATATGCTGTCCGTATTCGGCTAAAATTTCGTTTAACTTCCCTATATTTGATGAGTCCTCAACTATTATGCCAATAAGCGCCAATCTTTTTTCCATCTTCCTGTCTCCTTAGCTAAATTTTAAGTAAAAGAAAAACTCTATGAAAGCGAGTTCATAGAGTCTAAGTTTAAATGTACACAAATTTGACACTGCAATTTTATAAAATACAGTGTTATAATATCATGCCACAACCTTCATACTCAAGAATACTTTCGTGCTTTAGGTATTAAGCTTTTTGTAAAAGTCTTTACACTTGGATAAATCCTTGTGTTTAGACACTTACATTATAACACAATATTTATAAAAGTAAACAGATTTTAATAATTATTATCATTTTATTCAAAATTACAACAATTCCACAATCATCGCTTCAAGCCCTGCCATATCGTCGCGTGGTTCAAATCTTTTTACAATATTTCCTTCTTTATCTATTAAAAATTTTGTAAAGTTCCATTTGATGTCGCTATCGTCGTTTTTGTCTATTTTTGCATATTCTTCTTTCAAATACTTAAACAAGTCGGTTTGGTTTTCGCCGTTTACATCTATTTTTGCAAACAACTCGTACGGTGTACTGTAGTTTAACATGCAAAACTGTGCAATTTCTTCGTTTGAGCCTTTAGCCTGCTCGCCAAACTGATTGCATGGAAAATCCATAACCACCAGCCCTTTTTCGCCATACTTATTATGGTAATCTGCCAAATCCTTATAATGAGGAGTAAATCCACAGTGAGTTGCAGAATTGACAATAAGTATAACCTTGCCTTTAAGCTCTGATAAATTTAAGTTTGTTCCGTCCTTTTTTTGTGCCGAAAAATTATAAATGCTCATTTTTATTTCTCCCGTCTATTTTTAATGCAATTATACTATAAATTTTGTTAAATTGCAACAAAATATTCAAATTTTGTATATATGCCTTAATGACCTAGCTAAAAATCACTATATTTGAAATAATGATTAATTTTGATAAATGTATTGACAATTAGTCTAAACTAATATAAACTTACATTTGCGAACCATTTGCAAATTCATTTTATTTTCTAGGAGGTGAAGATCATTAGCGTTTATTTAACTTATCAAAGAAAAAAATTATTAAAGCTATTTAAGGACAATATGCACGAATCGTTTTCCGCAAGACAAATAGCCGAAAAACTTAAAGACGACGACGTAAGCGTTAGTGCGATTTACAGAAATCTTTCTTCTATGGAAAAAGATGGACTGCTGTGCCGTGTCACAAACACCGCAAACCGTGAGGCTTTATATCAATATATAGACCCAGATGTTTGTGTTGGCGTTGTACATTTGATATGCGACAATTGCAGTGCGACATATCACCTAGACAGAAATGTCTCTAAAATGATGTGTAGCATGGCTCTTGACAGCTTTGGTTTTAGTGTGAACAAGCAAAAAGCTGTCATTTATGGTTTATGTAACAACTGTTCGCAAATATAAATATTAAGATTGGGGAATTTCTAAAATGAAAAAAACAAAAATTTTACTCGCTATGATAGTTGTTATGGCTATGCTTTTGTCGGCTTGTAGCAACACAGATAATTCAAGCACGCAAGAAGATAGCTCTAGCTCACAAACGGAAAGTGCAAGCGAATCTTCGACAGACGGCGAAACGCTCACCGTTGTCACAACAACATTTTCAGCATATGATTGGATTAAACAAATAGTTGGCGACACTACAAATATTGAAGTATCACTGCTAATAGATTCAGGTGTCGATATCCACAGCTATCAACCGACAACATCGGATATTGCCGAAATCGCAAATGCCGACCTTGTTGTATATAATGGAGGCGACTCTGACACTTGGGTTGCAGACGCAATCGAAGACGAGAGCAAGGCTTTGAATTTAGTAGAGTCTATCCCAGATTTAGTTAAAACTGAAGAGACTGTAGAAGGTATGCAAGAGAGTCAAGAGTCTCACGACCATGACGAAGAAGAATCTCACGACCATGACGAAGAAGA
>CAYJIA010000057.1:0-5562 GCA_964370115.1 uncultured Eubacteriales bacterium | reverse complement strand
GAAGAATCTCACGACCATGACGAAGAAGAATCTCACGACCATGACGAGGAAACCTCAGGCCATGCAGACGAGCATATTTGGCTATCAATTGAAAACGCAGAAGAGCTTACAAAAATCATCTCTGCAAGACTACAAGAAATAGATACAGAAAACGCAAGCACTTACGAAGAAAATGCAACTGCATATGTAGCAGAGCTTGAGGCTTTAGATCAAAAATTCGAAACAGAGCTTGATGCTGTACCAAACAACACTCTGCTTTTTGCAGACCGTTTTCCTTTTAGATATTTAGTAGACGATTACGACATTTCATACTACGCGGCTTTCCCAGGTTGTTCTGCCGAAACAGAAGCTAGTTTTGAAACTATAGTTTTCCTATCAGATAAAATAAACGAGCTAGCCCTAGAGAAAGTCATCATCATCGACAATGCAGACGACAGCATTGCAAGGACGGTTATCGATAGCAGCGATTATAAAGACGCTGAAATCTTAACCCTAAATTCACTTCAATCTGTCACTGCAGACGACATAGCAAACGGTGCGAGCTACATTTCACTAATGGAAGAAAACCTTGCAGTTCTTGTAGCTGCACTTAGTTAAACGGAGATAATATGGAGCAATTAATTTGTAGTAACCTATCTGTCGGTTATGACGGAACCATAGTAAAAGACAATATAAATTTCACCATACAAGACGGAGATTATATCTGCATACTAGGAGAAAACGGTGCTGGTAAATCTACTTTAATGAAAACAATCCTCGGACTTATACCGCCTATTTCTGGCAGTATAAGTTTCGGGCAAAATTTAAAAAGCACAGATATAGGTTATTTGCCACAACAAACTCAAATTCAAAAAGACTTTCCCGCCTCAGTGTGGGAGGTCGTTTTGTCTGGATTTATCAACAAGCACGGCTTAAGGTTTTTTTATACCAAAGAGGAAAAGCAAACAGCCGTGAAAATGCTTGAAAAAATTGGTATAGACCACCTTAAAAAGAAGAGTTACAGCAGGCTTTCGGGCGGACAACAACAAAGGGTTTTACTTTGTAGGGCACTTTGTGCTACTACTAAGATAATTTTACTAGACGAGCCTACCGCGGGTCTTGATGTTCAGTCCACAGCCGAGCTTTATGCTCTTATAAAAAAATTAAACGACGAGGGCTTGACCATCATAATGATAAGCCACGACGTAGAAAACGCTGTAAGCTATGCAACAAAAGTGCTTACTATAGACGATAGCACCAAGCTTTTCAACATTGACGAATACATGAAAAAAGGAGAAAAAGCATGTTAGAACAACTTATCGAATATCTTTCCTATCCTTTTGTCATTTACGCACTTGTTGTGGGCACCTTAATAGCCTTATGTTCCTCTCTTTTGGGAGCCACTCTGGTTTTAAAGAGACTTTCCTATATAGGTGACGGTTTGTCACACATTGCCTTTGGTGCAATTGCAATTGCATCTGTTTTAAAGGTGACAAATCAAAGTTTTTTGGTTTTCCCAATTACTGCGCTTTGCGCGATACTTCTTTTACAAATTGGGCAAAACACTAAAATTAACGGCGATGCTGCAATAGCTATGATGTCTGTCGGCTCGCTTGCAATTGGATATTTACTTTTAAACATATTTCCCGTTTCCACAAACCTTGCAGGAGACGTCTGCACCACCCTGTTTGGGTCTACATCTATCTTGACCTTAACCCCTACAGATGTATGGGTGTCGGCGGTGCTTGCAATACTTGTCATACTTATATTTATAATATTTTATCATAAAATATTTGCAGTTACCTTTGATGAAAACTTTGCAAGAGCAACAGGCGTAAAGGCAGGGATTTACAATTTAATCCTTGCAATCACAATAGCCGCTGTCATAGTTACTGCAATGAATTTAGTCGGTTCACTACTTATTTCGGCACTTGTTGTTTTCCCTGCGCTTTCATCGATGAGAGTTTTTTCAAACTTTAAGTCCGTGATAATCTCATCTTCTATCATTTCAGTTTTTTGCGCCTTGGTAGGAATACTCATATCAATAGTTGCAGGAACACCTGTCGGTGCGACTATTGTGGTTTGCAACATAACTGTTTTCGCACTATCCACTGTATTATCCAAATTTGGGAGGCTAAAAAATGCTTAAAAAACTATGTCTTGTCGCCTTGTCTTCTTTAATAGTGCTGTCATGTGTTTCTTGTGGCAGTGAATCTTCACCTGCAACCATACCGGTAATAGGCGGTGAAGAAAGTTCACAACCCTTAGTCGTCGACGAGAGTGACATCGAGGCATATGAGCAGGCGCAAGAAGAAGAAAGAGAGGCACTTGCCCATAAATTTTATGACGACGAAAGAGAAGATGCCGTAATTGGAGACATAGACATTGATTTAAGTGTACTTAGCACTACAATGGTGTACTCTCAAGTTTTCGATATAATGTCGTATCCATCAGAATATGTCGGACAAACGATAAAGGCGGTAGGAACATTTTATGCCGATTACTACGAACCTATAGACGAGGGCTTTACCTATGTCGTAATAAATGACGCCACGGGATGCTGCCCACAAGGATTGGAGTTTTTATCCACTCAAGAAATGGAAATCCCCAAAGACGGTTCAACGGTGGAAATCGTTGGAGTCTTTGAAGAATACATGTCTGGTGATTTTAAGTATTATAGAATAGTCACAAACGGTGTGACTGTAATAGAGTAAAAAAACTGTCGCAGATGATTTTTATCATTTGCGACAGTCATTTTTTTAGTTTTTAATATCCAATAATTTTTGTTTAAGTTCTGTTTCGAGTTTTGCAATCTCTTGCTCTGCTGCACGTCTTCTGACTTTTCCGTCTTGTTGGATTTTTGATACCTCGTCAAGAGTCGAGATAAGCGATTGGTTTGTATGTCTTAGTGTTTCCATGTCTACTATGCCACGCTCTGTCTCTTTTGCTGTTTCTATACTGCTCATTTTTAGCATGTCGGCATTTTTCTTTAGCATGTCATTTGTCATATTTGTGACTTCTCTTTGTGCTTTAACCGCGTCTGCAGAGTGGGCTATACCAATTGATAGCACCATTTGGCTTTTCCATAGAGGAATAGTGTTTACTATTGTAGACTGGATTTTCTCCGCCATCATTTTGTCATTGTTTTGAACTAGTCTAATTTGAGGAGACATTTGAATTGAAATCATCCTTGTAAGCTCAAGGTCGTGGATTTTCTTTTCAAAACTGTCGCAAAGTTGAGCAAAGTCGTTTGCCGCTTGTGCGTCTTCTGGAAAATTAGTCTCTTTTGCTTTTCTTTTAAGCACTTCAAGTTTTCCCGCACGCTCTTGCTCTAATCTTTTTTTACCTGCAAGTATATACATAGTAAGCTCTTTGTGATAATTTAAATTCATTTCATATAAATTGTCTAGCATTACGATGTCTTTCATAAGCTGAATTTGGTGGTTTTCAAGCGCCTCAACTATTTTATTTACATTTTGCTCTGCACTGTCGTATTTTGCTTTTAGCGAAGTAACTTTATTTGCTTGTTTTTTGAAGAAACCAAAGAATCCGCCTTTTTCTTCTTCGTCAATCTCAAAACCTTTAAGTTCTGTTACAAGATTTGTAATTTGCGCACCGACCTCGCCTAGGTCTTTAGTCCTTACGTTTTCAAGTGCTGTATCTGAAAATCCTGAAATTTTCTTTTGTGCCGCCGCGCCGTACTGCATAACTATTGTACTGCTACCTATATCAATTTTTTGTGCAAATTCATCCACTACTTTTTGTTCTTCTGGAGATAAGTTGCTGGCTGTTTTTGCAACTTCCTCTATAATTTGCTCTTTTTCTTGCTCAGGGTCAAGGGTAAGTGAAGGTGTAGAAAGTGTTGGCGCCTGTGCACCGTCTAAAGTCAGTTTAATATCATCCATTGTTTATACTCTCCTCATTTTATAATTTTACTTTAAATTCATCATTTTTAAGTCCCTCTTGCTCGAGTATCGACTCAAAAACGCTAATATCTGCCTGTACGTCCATTGCATCACTTTCATAAAGACTATCAATCTGCTTTTCAAAAGCTGTTGCTATGGTTTTCATCATGCCCTCTATATCAAACATAGTAGAGCTTATATGCTCTCCTTTAATTTCCTGCGAGCTTAGCTCTTCATATTTTATAAGGAGTTTTAAGGTTGTGGGCAAGTAGTAATTCATAAATTTTTTAATTTGTGGAATTTTGCTGGGTCTTTTTTTCACAAATTCAAAAATACTCTTACTAGCGGCCTCCATACGGTCTATCGAGTCCGACACGCCCTCGTCCTCTATCGCTATGTTCAAGTCCCACAGTTTTCTAATATACTCATAACCCTCGTTTATAACCTTGTCGAGTTCTTCATTGCCAGTGTCAGATTTTTTCACTTTTGCGGGCTCTTCTTTTTTATTATTGCTTTGTTTTCCCTTTTGCTCCTCGGGTTTTTGTGATCTATCTTTAAACACCCAAGTACTTATGCGATAAGTTAAAACCACACCCGCCAATGATAAAATTATGTTGTAATACCATATAAGCGGTATATACTCAAAACAAAGTATACCCACGGCAAGTGACATTAAAATCCTCAAAAATAAAAACTTTGACTTTGGTTTTTTCTTTTTGGGCGGTTTTGGCTCTGGCTTTGGCGCATTTTGCCTCTCTTGTCTGTTTCTCACAAATTCCTCTGTTTTTGTCCTTGGAGGATTTACTGGAGGCGCGTTTACCTCAGGCGGAGTATTTCGCCCCCTATTTACTTCGTCAGACACCGAATGTGCCACGTCTTCTACGGTTTTCACAACATCGTGCATTATTCTTCCACCGCTGTTTTTCACCGTATTATATATTTTAGAATTGTAAAATTCATCTTCTATTCTGCTTCTTTTGCTCAAACTTTACACCACCTATCTTTACTTATATAATTGTACTTTCTATCACACTTTATGTCAAGTAAATAACTGTGAAATTTTATTGAATATGGCTAAAAAAGAAAAATTTTTATTCACATGTATTTTTTTATGATTTTCGCCAAAACTAGTCTTGCAAGCGATTTTGATTTATTTTTTTAGAAAGGATTGTACGATTTTTTATGAAAAGAAGAATTTTTATATCGTTTTTGAGCTTAAGTTTCATTTTATTTTCATTTACTGCTTGCTTTAGCAATGACGACGACATGAGCAGTTCAGATGTAAGTGACACACCGAGTGCAGTGACTACACCAAGCCCTACCGCCAAGCCTGAAAGCTCTCAAGACCCAATAATTTCGGACGACGAAGACGCCATATCTGACATGCCTGAAGACGATTCATCTATAACATCAAACAACGAGTAAATTTTGGAGGTAGGTCAGTTTACCTGACTTTAACATCTTGCACATACCTCTCTTTGCAGTGCAGGACTAATATATAAAACAGTGTCGAAGCAAAGCGACAGAAATGGAGCATAAAAATGGCTAAATCAAAAAACAATAATAACATGCAAAACAATTATACTCAAAACACACAAAATGCGCAAAACATGCAGAACACTAAAAATACAAAAAACAGCACAAAACAAAGCTACGGCAATAACGCCGATAAACAAAG
>CAYJIA010000056.1:0-12069 GCA_964370115.1 uncultured Eubacteriales bacterium | reverse complement strand
AATTATGGTGGAAAATGCTATGCATTTTCTTATATTTTAATAACACCAATGGCACAAATCACAATTCTTAATAGAAAAGCTTGCATTCTATCAAAATTTATCATAGAATATATTAGTTAATTAATTTAGGAGTAAAAATATGAGCATATTAAATGTAGAAAATCTTAGTCATGGTTTTGGTGACCGTGCAATTTTAAGCGATGTCAGTTTCCGCCTTTTAAAGGGCGAGCATGTCGGATTTATCGGCGCAAACGGCGAGGGTAAGTCGACTTTTATGAATATAATCACAGGTTCACTCATGCCAGACGAGGGAAAAATCGAATGGAGTAATAATGTAAAGGTGGGATACCTTGACCAGCACACTGTTTTAAGCGCAGGCCAAAGTATTAGAGATATACTAAAATCAGCCTTTGCACCACTTTTTGAGCTTGAGACACGAATGAACGAAATCTGCGACAACATGGGCGATGCAGACGGCGATGAGCTTGATGAAATGATGGAAGAACTCGGAAATATTCAAGACGCCCTTGCAATGCGCGATTTTTATGTGGTCGATGCAAAGGTCGAGGAAGTTGGACGTGCATTAGGTCTTGAAGACATAGGCTTTGACAAAGATGTAACAGAACTAAGTGGCGGTCAGCGTACAAAAGTTTTGCTTGCAAAACTTCTTTTAGAAAAACCCGATATTTTATTGCTTGACGAGCCTACTAACTATCTTGATGAGGTACATATTCAGTGGCTTAAAAGATATCTTATAGACTATGAAAACGCCTTTATATTGATATCTCATGATATACCATTTTTAAACAGCGTTATCAACTTAATATATCACGTAGAAAATGCCCAGCTCACTCGATATGTTGGCGACTATAACAACTTCCAAGAAGTTTATGCAATGAAGAAGTCACAACTTGAGGCAGCTTACAAAAGACAACAACAAGAAATAAGCGAGCTTAAAGACTTTGTTGCTCGAAATAAAGCAAGAGTTTCAACTAGAAATATGGCAATGTCAAGACAGAAAAAACTTGATAAAATGGACATTATAGAGCTTGCAAAAGATAAACCAAAACCTGAGTTCAATTTTAAAGAAGGCAGAACTGCAAGCAAATATATATTTAGGACTTCCGATTTAGTAATAGGCTATGACGCACCTCTTTCAAGTCCTCTAAACATCGAGATGGAAAGAGGTCAAAAAATTGCACTGACAGGTGCTAACGGTATAGGAAAAACCACCCTGCTTAAAAGCCTCATGGGTAAAATCCCCGCAATAAGCGGAAAGTCTGAGCTGGGCGACTACTTAGAAATAGGCTATTTTGAGCAAGAGGCAGATTATAGCAACAATAAAACTTGTATAGAAGAGGTATGGCAAGAGTTCCCGTCCTTAGAACAAAGAGAAGTGCGCAGTGCACTAGCAAAGTGCGGGCTTACCACTAAGCATATTGAGAGCATGGTAAAAGTTTTAAGCGGTGGAGAGCAGGCAAAAGTAAGGCTTTGCAAGCTTATCAACCAAAACACAAATGTGCTTCTATTAGACGAGCCTACTAACCATTTAGACGTAGACGCTAAAGATGAATTAAAAAGAGCTTTAAAGGCATATAAAGGCAGTATAGTACTCATTTGTCACGAGCCTGAGTTTTATTCTGACATAGTAGATAGAGTCCTAAACTGCGAGGAATGGACAACGAAGCTTACAGATTAATTAATCGTTAATAGTAATTGTGACAAAAACTTTCGATTTTTTGATTATACCCCATGAGCCATAAAAAAAAGCAGGCCAGCTTACGCTAGTCTGCTTTTTAATCGGGTGATAATTTTTTATCACTATTACTTTTTACCTGTGAGTAACCACATTACAGAAACATTAAGTATATCAGCCAGTGCTAAAAGTTCAAAATCAGAAACAAATCTTATTTGTCCCTCCAGCTTTGAAAGTCCAGAAGAGTTCAAATCAACCCCTCTTACTTGTAACTGCGCAAGTAATTCCTTTTGCTTCATTCCTTGATTCTTGCGCGCCGATTCCACTCTTGCTCCTATAAGATTTTTATCGCCAAGAGGCTGTTTTCTCAAACGCATATGGAGCTCCTTTCATAATGAAACATAATTTATTTGTCTATATTATAATATTTATTTAGATTAAATTTATGAATATTTTGTTAATTTTTTCATTTTTAGAAGCAAAAGTTATCTAAAACAGATAATTTTGGCTATATTGTTTAAAATTATCTGTATAATACTATATAAAACTAGAAATAAAATTGTTGAAAGTTTTGTAAGTTTGTGGTAAAATTTAAAAATATTTTAATACAATAGGGGTATTATATCAATGAATAACTTTTCACATAAAATTAACCTTACCATGCTCGTGGATTTTTACGAGCTAACTATGGCAAATGGATATTTTGCAAACGGCATAGAAAATAAAATTTGCTACTATGACATGTTTTTTAGACGAGTCCCAGACAAGGGCGGTTTTGCCATTATGGCAGGTGTAAAACAACTTGTAGATTATCTTGAAAATTTACATTTTGCCGACGAAGACATAGACTATCTTCGTTCAAAAAATATTTTTAGAGAAGAGTTTTTAAATTATCTAAAAAACTTTGATTTCGCCTGCGATGTTTGGGTTGTGCCCGAGGGCACGCCTATCTTCCCTGGCGAACCTATAGTCACGGTAAAAGGTCCAGTAATTCAGGCACAGTTTATAGAAACTATGATTTTGCTTTGTATAAACCACCAAAGTCTTATCGCTACAAAGGCAAACAGAATTGTTAGAGCCGCCGGTGGCAGAGCTGTTTTAGAGTTCGGTTCAAGGCGTGCACAAGGCTTTGACGGTGCGATATACGGTGCTAGAGCCTCATATATTGGCGGTTGCACAGGTAGCGCTTGCACAATTAGCGATATCAAATTTGACGTACCTGCACTTGGCACCATGGCTCACAGCTGGGTACAACTTTTTGACAGCGAGTACGAAGCATTTAAGGCATATGCAACAGAATACCCACAAAACTGCACCTTGCTTGTCGACACTTACAGTGTGCTTAAATCTGGCATACCAAACGCTATTAAAGTCTTTAACGAAGTGATAGTGCCAAGTGGATTTAGACCAAAGGCAATTAGGATAGACAGTGGTGACATCACCTACCTTTCAAAGAAAGCAAGAAAAATGCTTGATGACGCAGGTTTTTCCGACTGTGAAATTTGTGCATCTAACTCACTCGATGAATACATTATAAGAGACATGCTAGTACAAGGTGCAAAAGTCGACTCTTTTGGTGTAGGAGAAAGGCTTATCACCTCGTCCTCAGAGCCTGTGTTTGGCGGAGTATATAAACTTGTCGCAACACAAGGAGAAAAAGGTGAGCTTGTTCCAAAAATTAAGATGAGTGAAAATGTGTCAAAAATCACCACACCTTGCTTTAAAGAATTGTGGAGACTAATAGACCGTGAAACAGGCAAGGCGATTGCCGATGTAATCACCCTACATGGCGAAATTATAGACGACGAAAAGCCATATATTCTATTTGACCCAGAACATACTTGGAAAAGAAAAAAGGTGGAAAATTTCATCGCTGTTCCAATAAGGAATAAAATTTATGAAAACGGGCAATGCCTATACAACGAAAAAAGTTTAAAAGAGATAAGAGATTATTGCCAAGAGCAACTCGATACGCTTTGGGACGAAGTAAAAAGATTTGAAAATCCACATACCTATTATGTCGATTTCTCGCAGTCACTATGGGACGAAAGACAAAAACTCCTATCGAAGGACTTCTATTAAGCAACAAAAAAAACTCAGTCTATTGGCTGAGTTTTTTTATTATTCAGGTATATCCTGCATTTTTTCTTCGTCTATCGTTACTGGGTAAAGGGTTTTAAGCTCTTCGGTCATTTCTGTAATTCCGTTTTCTGTCATATCAGAAATTATTGTTTGTTCCCAGCTCTCTCCTGTATTGCTAACAAATACAGTCAAATGCACTCCATATGTTGTCGAAATAATCTCTACATCGCCTTCTTGTCTTGATTCATCAAATATCCACTCATCCATTTCATCAACCATATCACCCTCTCTTACACCTTCGTAAGAACCACCTGTAAGATTAGAGCCTGTATCGACTGAATATTCCACTACTAAATCATTAAATGCTTCGTCAGTTTTGCCAGCTTCTTCCCATTGAGCCAAAATTTCCTCTGCTCTTTTCACTGTATCTTCAGCTGTTTCATCTTCGGCTGTTTCAAGCAGAATATGTTTAAACTCAATAGTTTCTCTTGAATCTTTTGCTGGTGGGTTTGTGAGCATATAAAATTCATATTGCATTATCTCTTCGTCATGATAAACATATATTTCGTTTTCGACTCTACCCTCTTCAAACGCCCATGTAGAAAACGCATCTGTTTCGTCTAATTGGCGTGAATTTGCAACGCTTGCATCTAATATAATTTGCACGTAATCTTCATCAATATCGGGTGATGCCTCTTTTTCAGCTTTTTCTATCAGTGCATCAAACTCCTCAGAAGTTTTTGCGTTCTCAAACTCTGTAGCTATTTCTGCAGCAAACGTCTCGTCGACTTCGCCTTCTTGATTGTAAATCAAGTTATAAGTTCTATATGTTATTACATTATATGCAGTTGGGTTTTCTTCGTAAAATGATTCAATTTCTTCATCTGTAAATTCAACTTCATCTCTATATACATCCATTGACTTATTTGCAAGTCTGCCTAACTCTACAGCTTTTACAATATCGTCCGAGTTAATGCCATTTTCAAAGAAGTAACTTGAAAGCGACTCGTCCACATATTCATTAACCGCTTCTATCTCTTGCTCAGAGAGCGAAAGGCCATCTGCAAGTGCTTTTTCATACCACACGAGCATTTCTTCGGTTGTAGTCACTGTTGTATCTAAAATATAATCAAACCAAGTTCTATCGGCATCGTAATCTTGAGCTTTTAGAGATCTTGATGTATCTACCGCTGTAAAGCCTGAATATGTTTCGTTGTAAAAATCAACAAGATTAGCATAAATATTTCTAAAGTTATACGTTGCCATCGCATTATCGACTTCAAAATTTTCGGTCTCCATTACAACTGCGTCTCTTAAATATTTACCGTTTGCATAAAAGAAGTTGTAGACAATCATAGTTGAAGCTACCACTACTACTAAAACTAGTGATATAGTCACTGTCCAAAACTTACCCCATTTTGCTTTTTTTGTTTCTGTTTGATTTTTTTCTGCACGGATTACTTTTTTGTCGGCATTTTTTTCACGACTTCTAGCACCTTTTCCCATAATGTCCACCCTTTATATTTTTATATAGATATTTTTTACATATCACGCCGACCATTATATCATATTTTCATACAAAAAAGCAAGAAGAACTTATCTGAATTTTATGTGAACTTATCTGAATTTTATGTGAAGTGCATAAATGTATTATAATTATTCCATCTCCGCAAAATAGATATTCGCTCTATCTTGTAATTGTTTAATGCATTCATCTACATCTATCAATTGAGTATAGTACAAATCCGTTAAAATAATTTCAGTTAAGTCGAACAATAAAGTGTCGAACATACTAATCTGTCTGGTAGGATAACTTGTAAGCTCATCTAAATATGTTATCATTTTTTCACTGTAATTCTCAGGAAGACCTACCATTGAGGCTTTGAGATATTTTTCAAGATTTCCCTTGTTTATTGGCAAAGCACCATTAAATCTGTCGCCGTCCCAGTGACCTACTGTTTGATAGTTAAGATACGTACCTACCTTTTCACTTTCATATGTGCAGTACTTAATAAACTCCCACGCAAGTTCTGGATTTTTAGCATTTTTCGGTATGCTCATATTATCATATGTGTAAATTATGTGTTCGCCTGTCGTTGATAGCATGGGGTAAAGTTCACTGGCATTTTCATAATCTCTCAAATATTTGCTAATATTATTGAACAACACAGAATGTGGCATTTCTAAAAAGTAAGTTTCATCTGTAAAAATAGGGCTGCCGTTATCGTATACTCCTATTTCAGTCACAGTACTCATATACGCATTCATAGTTTCTAAAAAATCTCTAAAATTTTCTGTGTCAAAATTTGCTGTAAGACTCTCAAAGTCTATACAGGCATATATTTCCTCATATAAGAATAGCGCATATGATTTCGACGCCTCGACATCTACATACTTAAGTTCTGGGAATTTCCCACTTTCAAGTAATTTTTCATATGTATTCATAACAAATTTGTAGTCGACGGTCTCAACACCGTCGAGACTTATACCAACGGCATCTAACATATCCGTATTAAAACGAATTGAATTTGCATCATAAAAACCAATTGGAATACCTACCAATGATCCGCCTATTTCATTTGCCCTTATTATATTCATATAAAAATCTTCTTCTACAAATGTTTCATCACTTTCGATATATTCATTTAAATCCCAAAGTACATCACTCGGCGCAAAATCAGATATGATTTCAAAGCCACCAAATATTAAATCTGGTGCATCGCCCGATATTAATCTTATTCTTAAATCCGCTATATACTTTTCCTTTTCCAAAGTGGATTGTTCGGTTGGGATTAAAGGGCTTGAGTTGGGTATAGTGTCGCTTACTACTATCTCAACATTTGGGTGAAGTTTCATAAACCCTTGTGCCAAATTCCACCAGTGATTTATCTCGTCAGGTCCTTCAAACGACGATATTTCAAGCACCCCCGAAAGCTCTGTCCCCTCGGGGATAATTTCAACTTTTGCCGTGCTAGTCCCTGTGCTACAGGCGACTAGGCTTATTAATATTATGCTAAGTATTATTGATGTTAGCTTTTTCATAGTGTGACCCTCCAATCATCGGCAAGAGCAGAGCCCTTGCCCTACAATCAACTTACTTCGCCGAAATATATATTCGTTCTATTTCCTAACTCTTCAATACATTCATCTAGGCTCATCAGCCCGTCAAGATAATCCTCAATTATTTCATTATTTGCGTCAAAAAGGCCTTGAAATCTTTGTGACACTGTAAAGGGTAAAGTTTCTATAAATTCTAGATACCCATTAAACTCGTCTGCCGTTTCCTGTGAAAAGCCCAGCATTGATGCCTCTGCGTATTTTTTTGCATTGTTTTTATTTATAGGAATATTTAGATTAAACCTGTCTCCGTTCCATTTGCCTACATTTTCATAATCGGTATAAGTCGTCACCTTTTCGCTCTCATATATGCAGTACTTTATAAATTCCCACGCAAGTTCAGGATTTTTTGCGCTTGTCGGTATGCTCAAATTAGGACTTGTTGCCACAAAATAATCACCATTTGACGCCATGCTCGGATATGCTCTAGTCGCATTTTCCTTTTCCATTGTTAAATAAGATATATTATCACCCAAAATCCGCATAAGCATTTCTTCCATAAAATAAGTATTGTCGGAAAGCAACACTCCTTCTTCGGTGGCATAGAAAATTCCGTCGGGAGTAGGTGAATTATTATAGTCATTCATCACGCTGAGATAGTTTCTAAAATTTTCTGTATCAAAATTTGCAGACATACTATCCATGTCAAAGCAAGCCTCGTACTCCGCAGCTCTAAACAGTGTTTTGCCAGCATATCCCTCTTTATCGACATACTGTAAATCTGGAACTTCCCCACTTTCCACCGCCTTATTAAACGTATCCATAACAAACTTATAATCGACACTTGTTATCTCCTCTTCGCTTATGCCTGCGGCCTTGAGAATGTCGGTGTTAAATCTATAGAATGTGGTATTGAAAGTGCTTGGCATTCTGTATAATTTTCCACCAATCTCCACCGCCTCTATGACATTCATAAAATAGTCTTCTTTTATAAAAGTTTCATCACTTTCTATAAATTCATTTAAGTCCATAAACACGCCACTTGGCACAAGTTCGGAAAATAAATCCTTAGGCTCAAACAAAATATCCGGTACGTCGCCAGATACAAACTTCACTTTTAACTGTTCTACATATTGCTCTTGCGTTAAAATTATTTCTTCCGCAGTTTCAAAACCTGTAATTCCACTTGTTTGGGTTATTATTTCTACATTTGGATGAAGCTCTGTAAAGCCTTTTACAAGAGGCGCCCAACCCGAATATTCGCTTTCATCCAGCATGGACGACAGATGAAGCACACCAGAAAGCTCCGTACCCTCAGGCATTATTTCTACCTTTGCCGTGCTAGTCCCTGTGCTACAGGCGACTAGGCTTATTAATATTATGCTAAGTATTATTGATGTTAGCTTTTTCATAGTGTGACCCTCCTTTACTTTTTTGTAGATTTATAGACAGCGACTCTGCTCCGAGAAAACTTTTTTTCTTTCAAAAAGTTTTCTCTTTTTGCCTTCGGCAAAAATTCACTTTCAAAAATGCGCTTCTAAGTATAAGATTTCGCTTTTTGCGAAAAGCGACTCAGGGCTCTGCCCTAAGAACCCGAAATTTTTTGAAAAAAATTTAGTAAAACTTTTGGATCTTTTTTATTCTCTATTTTCGAATAATGCAAAAAAGAGCGGCATTTCTGCCGCTCTCTTCTTATCATCATCTAGTTTGCGCCTCTAGCACACCATAGTTTCCATCTTTTCTTTTATATACCACACAAACTTCACCCGAATCGTCACTCTTGAACATGAAGAACTCGTGTCCTAAAAGATTCATTTGCAGTATCGCCTCGTCTACTGTCATAACGTCTACCAAGAAGCGTTTTGTCTTTGCAACTTTAAACTCTTCTTCTGGCTCATCATAGTAAAGCTCTTCAAACTCTACTGCACGAACTTTTTTAGTTTGCTCAAGTTTTGTTTTATTTTTTCTAATTTGCTTGCCTAGTTTTGAAACTACATCGTCAAGGGCTTCATTCATTTCCATTGCATGTGCCTCAGCCCTGTAATACACGCCTCTTTGTTTAACTGTAATTTCTACTTTTTGGCTGTGTCTTTCCAAAGTTGCTGTTACGGTAGCCTCTGCATCTTCATCAAAAATCTTCTCAAACTTCGCAAGTTTTTTTTCAACCAAAACCTTGAAGTTGTCACGTAAATTAACTTTTCTGCCAATAATACTGATTTTCATACCTTACACCCTGATTCATCGTGTGACATTTTGCCACAGTTTGAACGTAATCCTTTCTTCCAAATTTACCGATATTGTTTCGGTAGATTTATCTTGATTACATTTTAGCATAATTAATAAAAAAAATCAATATTTTATTGTTAAATTATAATTTTTTTATGCCTTGTAACATGACAACCAACATTTACTGCAACTGGAAGTCCTGCTATATGCGTCGGATATGTTTCTATATTGACACTAAGGGCCGTTGTATCTCCGCCAAAACCTTGTGGTCCCACTCCGGTTTTGTTGATTTCTCCAAGCATTTTATCCTCTAAGTTTTTATAAAATTCTTTATCGTTTCTTATGGATATATCTCTGCAAAGTGCTTTTTTTGACAGGTAGGCACAAAGCTCAAAGTCTCCACCTATGCCAACGCCTACAACAACAGGCGGACATGGATTTCCTCCTGCATTTTTTATTGTGTCGGTCACAAAACTTACTATATCATCGACACTTGCAGATGGTGTAAACATTTTTATAGCCGACATATTTTCACTGCCAAAACCTTTTGGCGCCACATTTAATTCTATTTTATCGCCCTTTACAAGTTCAACATGGATTACTGCAGGCGTGTTGTCGTCGGTGTTTATTCTCTCTATCGGGTCCGATACTACCGAGCAGCGCAGATATCCCTCTTTGTATCCAAGCCTTACGCCCTCGTTAACTGCCTCGTTAAAATCACCGTCAATATGTACATCTTGTCCGATTTTTGCAAAAACTACCGCCATTCCTGTATCTTGGCAAACAGGGATATCCAAATCTTTTGCAACTTGTATGTTTTCGCACAAATCTTCCATTATGCTTTTTGCCAATGGATTTCGCTCGCTCTTTGCAAAGTCACACACGGCACACTCGATATCTTTTGGTAAAATTTTATTTGCGCTTATGCACAAATCTCTTACCACTTTTGTAATTTCCTTTGAATTTATAGTCCTCATAAACCTTACCTCTCTATATTTTTAAAAGTTTTACTTTGCAAGGCAAGAGCAGAGCCCTTGCCCTACGATATAATTCAAAATCGCAGTTTTAATAAAATTTATGGGCGAACACAACGGTTCGCCCATAAAATATTATTTTTGTTTATCTCGTCTAGGCGCAAAACCTCCGCCACGCTTTGTATCAGTACTTCTTTTTAAGTCTGATATTTTCTCGTCGCTGGCTTGCTTGAATTTTGACATCATGTCTTCAAAGTTACCGCCCGACATAGGCTTATTTTCCCACTCAAAGTCTCCAGGCCTTGCAGGCGATTCGACCCTAGGTGCAGACGGTCTAAAATTATTCCTAGGTGCTCTTGACTTATCAAAAGGCGCTCTGGGTTTATCAAATTTCTGTGGTCTTTGAGGTGGTTGTGGTGGTCTATCCTCTGCCTTTTTCATTGAAAGACTAACTTTTCCCTCGTCAGAAATTCCTATAATTTTAACTTTTACCTCTTGCCCCTCTGTGACAAAATCTTTAATCTCTTTTACAAAAGTCGACGCAATCTCAGATATGTGTACCATACCTGTTTTTCCCTGTGCAAAATCCACAAAGGCGCCAAATTTTGTAATTCCTGTAATTTTCCCCTCGTAAACAGAACCTACCTCAAGTTGCATAAGTTATTTTTTTCCCCCTAAAATTATTTTAATCCATATTGACAAAGATACGCTCGCCTTTTTTTGCATAGTCCATCTCTTGTCTGGCGTATTCTTCCGCATATTGTTCATTATTATACGTACCTTCATCTATGATTTCAACCAAGCTTTGGTTTATAACACCTTGTTCATAAACACTTAGCTCAATAGCCTCAAGTTCTTGTGCCTTTGCACTTATTTCCATTTGTTGATTAAATATAACAAATATAGCAACAAAGGCAACCGTTATCACTACAAATGTCAACAAATAATTCTTGCTCTTTTTCTTTTTAATTTCTCTCATTTTTCGCACCTATATACGTTTTTCTAGATATTTATTACATTATATAACAAAAGGTTACATAATTTCAAGAGTAAAATGCATTTTTTTTACTTTTTTTTAACTTTTTCTTGCAAATTTCTTACTGTTTTCCTTATTTTTTGACAAGCTGTCCGTATTTTTTCCCAAAATCTTTTTAAAATATTATGTAAAGTTGAAAGCACGGCCTTTACCCCATCAAAAAAAGCAAAGTAAAACGACAACGCACCGATAATTTCAAAAAGCACCTGCCAAATTCTAAAAAATCCTGCCGAAATGGCAAGTGCTCCAAGAAAGCTTAACACGGTACTTAGTGCGACAAATGTAAAATCAAAGAAGAAAACTGTTACTTTTTTTACAGCAAATACTTCTACAATAGCCCTGTTAATGCTGTAAAGCATGCCTATTATTACACCAATCGTCAGCGAAAGAAAGATTGTTTTATCGGATAATATCATTTAAAAATCCTCTTCAAAATACTTTTGGCATCGCCTTTTTCAAAATAAATTACAGCTGTCACATTTCCCTGCACCAAAAGTTCCCCGCTTTGCGCATTAAGGTTTTCTACATAAAGCCCCTTGCCAACAATTTTTATCCCTCCAAAATCGGTATACGCCACAACTTGTTCCTCGGTTAAAAAATCTATCTTCAAAACCCCTGTGGCTTTCAGTGTTGCCCTGTCACAAAGTGTCAAAACATGCTCTTTCCTATCAGTCAAACCAACCACCTCCGTTTTTATGATTATATGATGGTTGTTGCTTTTTTATGAATGGCTTATTTTTATTTGATTTTGTGGTGTGTAATAAGAAAAAAACTTAATTGACGTAAAAACAAAAAGCCTCCCATAGTAAAAACTATAAGGAGGTTCAATAAATGCATAACATATTTCTATTTTTCAAACGCGATTTGCGCGTCGAGGCTCTCGACTTGAATGTATCACATATATACATATCCTCAGCACGCGGGCACTAATTTTAAACACAAGAAAAACACGAACGCGATTTGCGTGTCGAGGCTCTCGACTTTTAAACGCAAGAAAA
>CAYJIA010000055.1:0-12632 GCA_964370115.1 uncultured Eubacteriales bacterium | reverse complement strand
ATTTTTAATATTTTTATAGTCTTTACACTGTCTAACTTATTATATCTTCAAAGTTGTACTGTTCAAGTTTGTCTCTTACATCTTTTGATATATCCGCATATATATTATGTAGTCTACAGTTTGCCTTAGAGCAGTAACCCTCGCCTTGGCATCTGCTTATCATAAAAGGCCCCTCGACCGACTCTATCACATCTTTTAACGATATGTCACGAGGCTCTTTATTTAATTTATATCCGCCTTTTACACCTTTAAAGGAGCAAACCATTTCGTCTGTTACCAGTTTTCTAAGTATTTTAAGGGCAAAACGCACGGGCACTTCGCTTTCTTCCGCAATGGTTTTGGCGTCTACTTTTTCCTGCCTTTTGGCAAGCACCTCAACTATTCTTACGGCATAGTTTGCCTCTAGTGTCATATGCATAGTCTTTGCTCCTTTAATAAATTAATCTAAAAAGTCTTTTAGCTTTTTACTTCTGCTTGGGTGTCTTAGTTTTCTTAAGGCTTTTGCCTCGATTTGACGTATACGCTCACGTGTTACGTTAAATTCCTTGCCCACTTCCTCAAGTGTTCTAGATCTGCCGTCCTCTATGCCAAAACGAAGTCTTAGCACTTTTTCTTCTCTTTCTGTAAGAGAATTTAAAACATCGCCTAGAGTTTCTTTTAAAAGCGTGTGTGAGGCAGCATCAGCAGGGGCAGGTGCGTCTTCATCTGGAATAAAATCGCCTAGGTGGCTGTCCTCTTCCTCGCCTATCGGTGTTTCAAGTGATACAGGCTCAAGTGCGACACGCATTATCTCGCGTACTTTTTCAACAGGCATTTCTATTTTCTCTGCTACTTCTTCGGCTGAGGGCTCGTGTCCGTTTTCGTGTAGAAGTTGGCTTGAGATTTTTTTAACTTTGTTTATTGTCTCTACCATGTGAACAGGAATTCTTATGGTTCTGGCTTGGTCTGCAATCGCCCTTGTAATAGCTTGTCTTATCCACCATGTTGCATAAGTTGAAAATTTAAAACCTTTTGTATAGTCAAATTTTTCAACCGCTTTAATAAGTCCTAGATTACCTTCTTGTATTAAGTCCAAGAACTGCATACCACGACCTAAATATCTTTTTGCAATACTTACAACAAGACGTAAGTTTGCCTCTGAAAGCCTTTTTTTAGCGTACTCAGATCCATTTGTAATTGCTATTGCAAGCTCAATTTCCTCTTCAGGATTTAAAAGTGGCACCCTGCCTATTTCTTTTAGGTAAACTTTTACAGGGTCATCGATCGCTATACCGTCGGCGCCTATACCTGCGTCTAGCTCTTCAACCTCGGTTGTAACTTTTACTATCTCTGCATCGTTTACGATAATTTCGTCAAAGTTTTCTAGTATTTCTACTCCGTTTGACTCTAAGCTGTCGTAAAATTTTTCAAGATGTTCGGGGTCAAAGTCAAGCTCGCCTAAAGCGTCAAGTATCTCCTTAGTAGATAGTTGTCCCTTTGATTTTCCCAGTTCGATTAAGTCTTTAAATACCGTTTTTTTATCAGGTGTTGTAGCCATTCTTACCATTCCTTTCACATGGATAGTCCATGTCCCAAATTATTTATTTCTTATTTTCTTTAAGCTTTAGCAGATATGCCCTAAGCGCCTCGTCGTCTGCTTCTTTTATATTTTGAGGATTAGAAAATCCCGATTCCCTCACTATAAGTTTTGCAAATTTTACCGCGTCTTCACGGCTTACTCTTGCAACATCAAACTTTGCAAGCAGTCTCGCCACCGCCGACAACTCGTCAGTCGTAAATTTTTCCGATAAATCCGTCAAATTTAGCGAACCCGTGAGCTCATTTGCTTGACAGATATCAAGCAAAGCCTTGTATATGCTTTTATTAAAATCCGTGCACATATTTTCGTAATTTAAAATATCCGCAATAGTCTTGTAGTCGCCGGGGTTTGCAAATATATATGATACCACGGCTTCCTCTGCATTTGCAAGCCTTAAATTGGCAGGTTTTTGCAAATTTATACGATCTTCAAGCCCTGACAAGATTCTTTGCTCTTTTTTCTCCCACTTATTCTGCTCTTTTTTTGCATTTTTAGACCTAAGTTTTTTTACTTGGCTTAAAATTGCATCTTTTCCAACAGATGTCTCGAGTGCGAGCTTTCCTATGTAAACATCACATTCTATTTCGTTTTCAATACTTGCCAAAATTCCACAAGCCGCCGTGACATACTCTATCCTGCCCTCGTCGCCATCGTGTTTTATCTCTTTAGACAAATTTTGCAGTCTGTACTCTATGTCACTGTCACAGGCAGAAATAAGCGCCTTAAATTTTGCCTGAGCATTTTCTCCTGCGTTTTTTATAAATTCATCGGGGTCTTTATTCCCTGGCACCGAAAGCACTTTTACATTTATACCAGATTCTCTAAAAATTGGTATCGCCCTTTTCGCTGCCTTTTGTCCCGCTTCGTCGCTGTCATAACAAATTATTACTTCCTTTGCATAATTTGAAATAATCTTTGCCTGTTCTGGCGTAAGAGCTGTACCCAAAGATGCAACAGTGTTTGTAAAACCTATGCTGTGCAGTGCTATTACATCCATATAACCCTCAGCCAAAATGATTTGTTCGCCATCGCTACTTTTTGCAAAATTCATGGCGAACAGTCCACGGCTTTTTTTATAGACAGGTGTGTCTGAGGTATTTATGTATTTTGGCTTTGCATCTGGCAAAAGAGCCCTGCCGCCAAAGGCAATTACATTTCCCCTTAAATCGATAATTGGAAACATTACCCTCTCATAAAACCTGTCCATGACCTTGTCAGTTCTGGTTTTAAACGCGACGTTTGCAAGTATCATTTCATCGTCTTTATACCCTAGACTTTTTAAGTGATTAACAAGCTTAAATCCACCACGAGGTGCATAACCCAAGCCAAAGCGTACTATCATAGATTTGCTTAAATTTCTCGACTGGAAGTATTCTATACCAGCTTTTTCTTCTCCCGTCATAAGCGCATTATGATAAAACTTTGCCGTCGCCCTGTTTATCTCTAAAATTCGGGTTTTAAGCCGAAGTCCAGACTCGTCGACATCCTCAGACGGCATTTGAATACCTGCTCTTGACGCCAAATACTTCACAGCCTCTATATAGTCTAAATTTTCAATTTTCATTATAAATGTGATTACATCTCCGCCTGTACCACAGCCAAAACAGTAAAACGAACCATTTGTAGGGTACACAGTAAACGAAGGAGTCTTCTCATTGTGAAACGGACAAAGTCCAGTAAGGTTTTTCCCTCGCCTTTTTACATTGACATACGATGACACCACATCGCCTATTTCGCATCGGTATTTTAACTCCTGCAAAAAACTTTGGGGCAATGCCATAGTTTACTTTATCTCCTTTACAGTCCTATATTCCATGATTTTGGAATAAATAAATTCTCATAACAGTAAATTGCATACCTGTCTGTCATGCCTGCTATATGATAAGCCGCCGCCTTTTCACTGCCTTCTATATCGGCAATTTTTTTCATCTTATCGGGCAGTTTATCGTAATCTTTATAATAATTAAAAAGACTTTGGATTATATGAGGAACTTTTTTCTCTTCTGATTTTGCATATGGATTTAAGTACACTCTCTCATACATAAATTCATGCAAACTCAAATATGCCTTATGTATTTCCTCGTTCATTTTCAAATTTCCCTCTTTAGAATTTTCAATGAGGGAGTTTATAAGCGTTGTGATACGCTTGGTTTTTGTGTCGCCCAAAATCTCTCTTATTTCACTAGGTATATCCTGTGCCTTTAATGCACCCGCTGAGAGCGCGTCTTCTATATCGTGATTTATATATGCTATTCTATCAGTCCATCTGATAATTCTGCCCTCGAGAGTTTCTGCCTCTTGTCCTCTCGTGTGGCAGGCTATGCCGTTTCTTGTTTCAAATGTAAGGTTTAGCCCCTTGCCAGACTTTTCGATGTTCTCCACCACTTTAACGCTGTGCTCAAAATGTCTAAAGCCATCGGGCAAAATCTCGTTAAGCGCCCTTTCGCCTGCGTGTCCAAAAGGTGTATGCCCTAAATCATGTCCAAGCGCTACGGCTTCTGTGAGGTCTTCGTTTAGCCTCATAGCCCTTGCAACCGCCCTAGAGATTTGCGCCACCTCTAAAGTATGGGTAAGCCTTGTCCTGTAGTGATCTCCCTCAGGAGATAGAAAGACCTGTGTTTTGTGCATAAGTCGTCTAAAGGACTTTGAATGTGTTATCCTGTCTCTATCACGCTGAAACTCTGTCCTCATGTCGCACAAAGTCTCGGGATTCACCCTACCTTTAGTATTTTGTGATAAACAGGCAAATTCCGACAAGGTATTACGCTCAATTTGTTCTGTCATTTCTCTAATATTCACAAAAAATCACCTCTTAACTATATATACACAATAAATATTGATAATACTTTATTTTATTTAAAATTTATTATTAATTTTTAAATTTCTATTGGAAAAAATCCGCTTCCCGTTTCTTCTATCTCTACATTGCCATTTGTAAGGTCTAAAAGCTTTACCGAAAGATTTTCAAAGTCCTCTGGCTTAATATAAAAACAAAGGTACACAAAATCCTCAAACAATGTGTCCTCAAGCTGTCCACCACACTCTTCTATATAGCTTTGTGCCTTTGGATATTTATTGTAGTCGCATTTTAGCTTATACCTTGTGCAGTGCTCCATCATTACAGGCACCGACGCCTTTACTGCTAGAGAGGCCGTGTGAGAATACGCTCTTACAAGCCCCCCCACCGCCTAGTAGTATTCCACCAAAATACCTTGTCACTACCACAACCATGTCGCAAAGCTCTGCCTTTTGCATGACGGACAAAACGGGAATTCCCGCACTGCCCTTTGGCTCTCCGTTGTCGGAGTACCTTGTGATATTGTCTTTTCTTACCGTATAGGCATAGACATTGTGGTTTGCGGTTATATGTTCTTTTTTTACTTTTTCAATAAAGGCAAGCGCCTCTTCTTCTGTCTTTACAGGCTTGCAGTGCCCAATAAATCTTGATTTTTTCTCTATAAAAGTTTCTTCTGACGATTTTTTTACCGTTTTATAACTCTTCATTTTCACCTCTATATATAAAATAAAACGACGCCGAAAGCGTCGTTTTAAAGCAAATTCAAAATTATTTACCCATACCGTAACGTTTTTTGAACATGTCAACACGTCCGCTGGTATCAATCAATTTTTGTTTACCTGTGAAGAAAGGATGGCATTTTGAACATATTTCTACGTGGATGTCACCTTTTGTTGAACGTGTAACGAAGTGATTGCCACATGCACATTTAACATTAGCCTCTTGGTAATTTGGATGTATATTTTCTCTCATATCTGTCACCTCTTTCGGTTAATCTCTTAAAAATTTATCGTATAATGCAATTTACTGCCTCTTATAACAACAAATATAATAACACAAAACATTTTAAAAATCAAGTGTTTTTTAGTTTTTTTATTAATCAAAATTTATCAAAGCCATCACTCATGTAAAATTTTGCAAAATCATAGGGCTCGACGCTCTACATTCCAAAGCAGGCTTTAAAGCTAAATTTGCTTTTTATGTCCCTAATCCGTCATAGTAGTACTCTACATACTCATCAAAATCCATACCAAACTGACGCATGGCTATGGCATTTTCTGTGCCGACGTATCTTAGGATTCTGTAGTCACCTAGTGAGGTTACGGCAGCGGCAGCTTTTTCGGTTTCGGGATACCTAAAGGCAAAACCGTAGTTTATCATATTTTTTGATAACCATAGAAAGGCCTCGCTGTCGGGGAAAGCATCTTTATCTGCATCGATTGTTACACAAAGACCTGTTTGTGTGTCGGAGTTTCCGGGTAGCGGAACGGCATCGGTTGCAAGTGCTTCTGCCATAATTTGGCTACTGCCTAAATCTACTAGTTCTTGCACTTTTATTTCATATAGTGCGTCTTGCTCTTCCCATGAAACAAAACCTGATGAAAAATCCAGTATTATTCCGTCTTGTTCTGCCGCACCTATTAAGGCAGTTAAGGCAGGTTCAATCATTGGATCTATTTTTATGTCGAAGGCAGTTATGAGATCTTGCTCTATTTCTGGCGATACCGGATTATCCTCGTCTACAGCTATGAGTATGTCTGCGTTATTGTATACCGGAAGCCCTGAGTACTCGTCATACTCTAGCGCCTCTTCTTCTAAATCGAGTTCTAAAACCATGCTTTCCGCTTCGGGTAGTGCTATTGTCGGTATTACAAGGCTTCTAAATAGCGTATAGCCTATAAAGGCAATACCGATAAATAGCGTAGCACTTATCATAATTTTCACAACACCGAGACGTTTGGCCATTATTGTTGCCTTTTCTCTTATTTGAGATGACTGCACATATTCTTTTTCTCTTAAAAAGGAAAAACGAACGTAATTTCTTTTTTTCCTAGTATTTCCAAAACTAAACTTCATTTTTCCTCCTTGTATTTATAGATTTGAATAGTTAAAATTGAGTAAAATCGCACTAGATTAAGGAAACTTTTTCTATCGCAAATTTTTGAAAAAATTTGATTAAAACATTTAATTCAAAAATCCGAAGGATTTCACCACAACTCTTCATTCTTCACTTTTCACTCCACACGCAAAGCATGTGGCTTATGGCGCAACAACATATTTTCCTTTTGCACGAAGACTTGCGTCTTTTAGCACGTTTTCAAGCTCGTCTAGTGAACAAGTAGCGCATACCATGCTTTCTACATCTACTTTTCCAGAGTCAATAAGCTCTAGCGCTCTTCTTTGTGTCAAAGGATTTATGAATGAGCTTTTTAGTACTATCTCTTTTTGGAAAACTGTAAATGGTTTAACGCTTATTGTGTCGTCTGGCGCTGTAAGACCGAACATCATTACTGTTCCGCCTTTTCCAACTATGTCAATGGCATTTTCTATAGTTTGAGTTTTACCAACACACTCTATTACCACACTCACATCGTCAAATCCATTGTCTGAAAGTACTTTTTTTACATCTTCTGTTATTGGGTCTATGCAAAGCGCTGCACCTAGTTTTTTCGCTTGTTCTCTTTTTTCAGGAGACGGCTCAAGCACTGCTACGGCACTAGCACCCGATATTGTCGCAAGTTGTAGCATCAAAAGACCTATAAGTCCGCCACCCACTACAACTACTTTTTCACCTTGTTTTATATCACACATGTCAATTCCGTGTAAACAACACGCAAGGGGTTCTACCATTGCGCCTGCAATGTAGTTAGTATTTTCCGAAAGCTTGTACACTTGTCTTTCATTTACTGCACTGTACTGAGCAAATCCACCTTTTAAAGTAACGCCATAGCTTAACATATTCTCACAAAAATGGACTTTTCCGTCTCTGCAAGGAACGCATTTACCACAGTACATATTTGGGTCAACACAAACTCTGTCGCCTACTTTAAAGTTTGTTACATTCTCACCGACTTCACAAATAAGCCCTGAGTATTCGTGTCCTAAAATCTCTGGTGGATAAACCTTTGCCGCACCGTCAGAACCTTCAAAAATATGCACATCTGTTCCGCATACTCCGCAAGCCTTAACCTCGATTAAAACTTCGTCTGCCGTGATTGTAGGTTTTGCCATTTCCTCAACTTTAAGTTCGTGTCTTCCATAAAAAACTGCTGCTTTCATCTTAACTTCCCCTTTTTTAATTTTTATTATATTTTAATCTTTAAAATATGCTTTAAACGCCTCATATGCCATATAGACATCGAGTTTTGAAACAAGCTCAAACGGCGAATGCATTGAAAGCACTGGTACACCAATGTCGACAACATCGACATTTAGGTTAGCAACAAATTTTGCTACCGTTCCGCCGCCGCCTTGGTCAACCTTGCCAAGCTCGCCTATTTGCCATAAAACTTTATTATCATCAAGTATTCTTCTTATATCAGCCAAGAACTCAGGGTTTGCATCAGATGTACCACCCTTACCTCTTGAACCTGTGTATTTAGAAAAGCCTACGCCGTTGTTTACATAGCAAGAGTTGTTTGACTCATAAGCACTTTGGAAGTTAGGATCAAACGCCGCTGTAACGTCTGCTGACAGACAAGTCGATTTTGACAAAACATGCCTTGCCTCTAAGCCCTCTTGAGCCGCAAGGTCAGCTATGAAGTATCTTAAGAACTCGCTTGCAAGTCCTGTGTTTCCGTCGCTTCCAACTTCTTCTTTATCGGCAAGCACTGTGATTGAAGTGTTCTTTGGAATACCACAGTCAAACAGCGCATGAGTTGCAGGATATGCACAAACTCTGTCGTCGTGTCCATAGGCACCTATTAGCGCGCGGTCAAAACCTACGTCACTTGATTTATACGCTGGTACAAACTCTAGTTCAGCAGAAATTAAATCAGCCTCTACTATGTCGTATTTCTCGTTTAAGATTTTCATTACGTTTAGCTTAAATCCGCTTTTCGCTTCTTTATCTTTTACTGGTCTACTGCCTACAACTATGTTTAGGTCTTCGCCTGTAAACGCCGCACCAAGACTTTTCTTATATTGGTCTGCACCTAGGTGAGGAAGCAAATCTGTTATTGCAAATTGTGGGTCACCCTCTTTTTCGCCTACACACACTTTAATAACTGTGCCATCTTTTTTAACAATTACACCGTGCATTGCAAGAGGCATTGCCACCCATTGGTATTTCTTAATTCCACCGTAGTAATGTGTTTTAAACATTGCTAGGTCGGTATTTTCATATAGTGGGATAGGTTTCAAGTCAATTCTAGGTGAGTCGATGTGGGCAGCGGCTATTTTAACGCCTTCTGAAGTACCTTTTTCACCGATTACAGCAAGGCAAAGTGCTTTACCCCTGTTATTGTAGTAAACCTTGTCGCCCGCCTTATATTTGTTGTTAAAATCAAATTCTGTATATCCGTTTTTTTCTGCCTCGATTATTGCAAAGTCTACGGCTTCTCTCTCAGTTTTTGCTTCGTTAAGATAAACTTTATATCCTTCACAGAACTTATCTGCTTTTTTTATAATTTTATCAGATACCGAATAAAAACCGTTTTCTCTCTTGTTAAGCAGTAAATCTGCTAAGTCTTTACTAGCTTGTTTTTTTGTCTCTTTCATTTTTATTACTCCTTTAATATAAATTAAAATAAATAGCCATAGTATCGTTTACCTTTTCCACATAGTTTTTTGTTTCGGTAAACGGTATGTCGTATAAAGTTTCTCCGTCTGTCGAGTATCTTTCGTCTAAAAGCCATGAGTCCACATTTCCGATACCTGCATTATAAGCCGCAAGTGCCGTGTCTGTATTACCGTAATAATTTATTAAAAACGATAAAAAATATGTACCGTGGCTTATGTTTATTTCTGGGTCAAAAAGCATGTCGTTTGACAGTATTTCTTCTGAGCCTAAAAGTTCTTGTATCCAGCCGAAAGTAAGGTCTGTGATTTGCATAAGCCCTTTTGCGTCTGCACGAGACACTGCGTCGGGGTCAAACGAGCTTTCTGTTTTAATTACGGCAAATATTAACTCTTCCTTCAAGCCGTACTCTTGTGCACTTTCTCTTACTATGCTCTCAAATTCTTTTGGATATAAATACCTCATGCCCATATCCCTTGTAGTGGGAATAAAAAACAGTGCAGTCGCCGTTACAACAATCAGAGAAATAAGTATTGTTATTCGTTTTAATATTTTCATATATACTACTTTCTATAATGAGATAATTTATTAAAAATTTCTTGCACCTGTTCTTTTACACTTTCTGTATTTTCTGTATCAATTATAAAATCCGCTAAATCTGTATAAAACTTTTCTTCTTTTTGTGCGTTCATTCGTTTTTTCGCATCTTCGACAGATAAATCATCTCTTTTTATTATCCTTGCAAGTCGCAAATCGACGTCTGCCTTTGCGACGATTATTTTATCGCAAAGCTCATCCGCCTTTGCCTCAAACAAGGTAGGTGCGTCGAGTATTATCATCTTTTTACCGTCTTGTACGGCTTTTTTGATGATATCCGAAATCCTCGCAATTATATATGGAAGTACAATTTCATTTAATTTTTTTGTACTGTCTTTTGAGGAAAAAGCATAGCTTCCAAGTTTTCTTCTATCGAGCTTGCCCATACAATTAATAATATCATACGAAAAGGTTTTTTGCAACAGTTTTAGGCATTCTTCGGGGTAAATATCGTCCTCTTTTGTCACTTTATCACAATCGATTACATAAGCTCCGAGTTCTTCTAAAATTTTGCCTACATAGCTTTTTCCACTGCCTGTTTGCCCTGTAAGGCCGACTATGTTGACATCAGAAAATATACAGTTAAAACCTGCCGCCCTTATAAGCCTATTGTAAACCGCGAGCCCTACTCCGCTGAGCCTCGGTGCCCTTGCCAAAACTTTCTTAACACCTAAGTCGTCTATTTTATGCAGTGCAGAAAACAATTTCTCCGCTTGAGACAGTGGGTTGTATTCATCGCCAAAACTCACTTTTTTATTTTCTATATAATCTAAATCGCCGTCAAAGCAAAGCGCTCCCAGCTCTTTATTTTCTTTTAATTTTTTTAGGTATTCCTCTTTAGACACATGTGCCACTACCACCTTTGTTTTTGGTGCATAGTGCTTGTATTTCATACCGGGAGACAATGCTTCCTTTGTGCTGTCAAGTCCCAAGGTTATGCTTTCATCGACTTCCACTTCACCTATAATATATGCTATATCTTCGGGAGTTATGGCTCCTGGGCGAAGTATTTTCGGCACATCTTCTACCATGCTTATCACCGTGGATTCAAGTCCTACAGCGCAGTCTTCGCCATCTATTATGGCATTAACTCTGCCAGCCATATCTTTAAGTACATGTGAAAATTTTGTAGGGCTTGGACTGCCCGAAACATTTGCCGATGGTGCGGCGAGTGGTTTTCCTGATAAATCTATAAGCTGCCTTGCAACTTCATTTTCTGGTATTCTTATAGCCACCGTGTCTAGCCCACCGCTAGTTATAGACGGGACTAAATCCGTCTTTTTAAAAATCATGGTAAGAGGCCCTGGCCAAAATTTTTCTGCTAATTTTTTCGCCTTTTCTCCCATGTGGGCAACCAAGCTATCAATTTCTTCTAAAGATGAAATATGAATTATAAGTGGATTGTCCGATGGTCTACCTTTTGCCATAAATATCTTCTCAACGGCAGTAGGGTCTAGTGCATCTGTCGCAAGTCCATAGACTGTTTCTGTGGGCATAACAACAGTACCGCCGTTTTTTATTATTTCGGCGGCTGTTATCATTTCTTCTTTTTTATTTGGATTAATTATTATAGTGTCCATAGTTCTCCTAAAACAAAATATCAACCGTTATCCATGCTCTCTTGAAGTTTTTGCGCCCTGTCTTCAGCGATTAAGGCGTTGATTACGTCTTCTATATCGCCGTTTAGTATATCTTCAAGTTTATATAGAGTAAGTCCTATTCTGTGGTCGGTAAGTCTTGTTTGTGGGTAGTTGTAGGTCCTTATTCTCTCTGACCTGTCTCCTGTTCCCACTTGACTTTTACGCTCTGCAGAAATTTCTGACTCTTGCTTTGCAATTTTCGCATCTAAAAGCCTCGCCCTTAGCACTCTCATTGCTTTTTCTTTGTTTTTTAGCTGGCTTCTCTCGTCTTGACACTCGACTACTGTATTTGTAGGCAAGTGGGTAATTCTTATCGCCGATGAAGTTTTGTTTATGTGCTGACCACCAGCTCCACTTGATCGGAAAGTATCGATTTGTAAATCTTTTGGATTTATCTCAAGTTCTACTTCATCTGCCTCGGGTAAAACTGCCACAGTAGCAGTAGACGTGTGTATGCGCCCTTGTGTTTCGGTTTCGGGCACACGCTGAACCCTGTGCACTCCACTTTCAAACTTTAGTTTAGAATAGGCAGAGGCTCCATCGATTGTAAAGCTTATCTCCTTAAATCCACCGAGTTCTGTCTCGTTTACGCTGACTATTTCTGTCTGCCAACCTTGTTTTTGGGCATACATCGAGTACATTCTGTAAAGGGCAGCCGAGAACAATGCCGCCTCGTCTCCTCCTGCGCCGCCTCGTATTTCCACAATAACGCTCTTGTCGTCATTCGGATCTTTTGGAAGTAGCAGTATCTTAAGTTCTGCGGCAATATCTTCTATGTCGTCTTTTGCCTGAGCGCTCTCTTCAAATGCCATTTCTTTTAGCTCTTTGTCTGCATCACTGTCTGCCATTAATTCTTCGCAGTCCGCTATGGTTTTAAGCGCATTTTTATAATCCCTATATTTTTCTACTATGGGAGTGATTTCGTTATGCTCTTTCATTAAATCCCTGTAAAGGTTTTGGTTAGCTGCAACCGTAGGGTCGTAGAGCTTTAGGTTTAACTCCTCATATCTATTTTCAAATACCTGTAAATTTTCAAACATTTTTATTATCTCCTTAATTTTTCATTTTTGTAATGCTAAGCTTAAGGAGCTACAACTCATGCTCGGTACTTATTATCTTCTTAATATTCTTCTCACACTTAAGCCTTGGCACCATGACCTCTCGCCCACAAGCGTTACAGCGGATTTTAAAGTCCATGCCAATTCTTAAAACAGTAAATTCTTTATTACCACAAGGGTGTGGTTTTTTCATAAGAATCACATCATTCACTTTTATGTCCAT
>CAYJIA010000054.1:0-12648 GCA_964370115.1 uncultured Eubacteriales bacterium | reverse complement strand
TTTTCAGCACTTTTCTTGTTTTTAAAAAGCGAAAATTTCAGGCGTGTTTTTTTGGATGTAATCTGTGTTTTAGAGGGTTCGAACTCGGTCGGGAAGCCCGACAGGCTAATTCACGAGGAAGATTTATATAGTGACAAATTTTGTGCCGCGCGAGAAAACTACAGCGCAAGCAAAACTATCCCGTGGCGAAAGCCTACTTGTGTGCCGTAAAATCAAATTATCTACATATAATGTAGATTTAACCTAAGCTTTACAGACTTTGACACTTTAATCTGATATAATTATTAAAATGTAAATATTAAAAATTTTTTAGTTTGTTTTAGGTGTAATTACAAATTAAAGTAAGTTTTTAAAATGACTATTATGTAGAAAAACTACAAGATTAATACTTATTGCATGGGGAGAAATATGGGAGATACATTTAGTTTTAAAGTAAGAAAAGAATATAAATCGCTTAGAAAATCAGAGAAAAGAGTGGCAGATGTGCTATTATCAAATGATTTTGACATAGTTAATTCGTCTATAGAAGATTTAGCGAAAAAGGCGGATGTCAGCCAGCCTACGATAATCAGGTTTGCAAATGCTTTAGGCTATAAGGGCTTTAAGGAAGTAAAGAAACTTTTAATGGCGGAGCGATTAAAAAATGAGGGCAAGGTGGAGCGTGCGAACGTTTTGTCTTTTTCGGTAAATGAAAACGACAAACTTGTGGACACGCCTGCTAAAGTAATCACAACACATATAAAACATCTTGAAGATTTGCTTAAAAACCTGTCATCGTACGAGCTATTAAAAGCTATAGACAGCATAATAAATGCAAGAAATATAGTCTTGTTTGCCGTAGAAAATTCATCTTGCGTTGCAGATGATTTGAAAACTAAACTTACATATATGGGATTTACCGTTATTTATAACAGTGATCCTTATTTGCAAAAAATTGATGCCAGAAACTTAAACAAAGACGATGTCGCTATCGGAATATCTTATACCGGTGTGTCAAAAATTACAGTAGATGCACTGTTTTCAGCAAAAAAGGCAGGTGCAAAAACCATATGCATATCAAATGTTGAAAATGCCATGATAAATAAATATGCGGACATAATTTTGGCTACAGGAAGTGAGCAGTATTTATACGGTAATGCAATTTTTTCAAGGTGCACACAAATTGCTGTTATAGACATGATTTACACGGGAATACTTATTACCGACTATGAAAAATATTCTAAAAGAATAGAGGGAAATTCACAAGAAATTAAATCTTTTGCCTATGAAAATTAAATAATGTAGATTTTCTACATAAGAAAAACAAGCTCATGAGAAAACTTTTACTGAAGTTTTACTGTGACTTGTTTTTTTATTTAATAATAAGGGTTTAAAATTCATGATAAAATACAGAATAAATTAGAGGTTTAATATGAGTTTTAAAACATCAGAGGGCGACACAAATAACAGTGCATTAAGAGAAATTTGGCAAAGAGGTAACTTATCGGAAAATACAAAAAAAGCGCTTGAAAACGATGAAAAATATTTTATAAGACAAGCGCTTTCTACACCGTGTTTAAATACAGTGAAGGCTTGTGAGGGAATTTACATAATAGATGGAGATGACAGAAAGATAATAGATTTTCACGGCAACAGCGTTCATCAGCTTGGATATAGCCATGAAAGTCTTACCATGGCGCTTAAAAATCAGTTGGAGGAGCTTTCTTTTTCGCCAAGGAGATATTCAAATGACATTGCGACTGATTGTGCAAAAAAACTGGTGGGATTAATGCCACATGATAATTATAAGGTGCTTTTTACAACAAGCGGTGCAATCTCAAATGAAACGGCATTAAAGCTTGCCAGAATTTATACAAAAAAGCACAGAATACTGTCGGCACAAAATTCTTTTCATGGTGCAAGTTTTTTGACCATATGTGCAGGTGGAACCGAGCACTTTAAAAATGAAATGCATCCACTTCTTGATTACTGTGTTAACTTTCCACAGTTTACAAGCGATGAAGATGAAAATAGAAATACGCTTGATTTTATAGAGAATGAATGTAAAAAAGGCGATGTAAGTGCGGTTTTGATTGAGCCCGTGCGTTGTACCGATGTAAACATACCTAAAAAAGAATACCTACAAAGAATAAGACAGATTTGTGATGAAAATGATACAGTGTTGATTTTTGATGAAATTCCAACGGCGTTTGGCAGGTGTGGAACTATGTTTTCATTTGAGCAGTTTGGAGTGACACCAGATATTCTTACGCTTGGTAAAGGTCTTGGAGGAGGTTTAATTCCATTTTCTGCGGTTATTGCAGATAAAAAATTTGACATATGTGATAAAACGTCTATGGGTCACTTTACTTTTGAAAAAAATCCAATGGGAAGTGCCGTGGCACTCCAGTTAATAAAAACTATCAAAGAAGAAAATTTACTTAATAGGGCAAATGAAATAGGAAAAATCTTAAAAGAAAATATATTGAAGTTTGACAGTAAGCTTATTTATGAAGTGCGACAAATTGGAGCACTTGTGGGCGTGGAGTTAAGGTATGAAAATGGAGAAAAGGCAAGTCAAGAGGCTGAAATAATACTGTATAAAGCCTTAGAAAAAGGCCTGAGCTTTAAAGTGTCGGGCGAGAATGTTTTGACACTGTCACCACCTCTTATTATCAGCGACGAGGAACTTCACAAGTCGATTGACATATTAAAGTATGCCTTTAAAAATATAGAGTAAACGAAAATTCTAAAATAAAGTAGAGGGATAGGCTTGTTGTCTATCCTTTTACTTTTTTATTTCAAAGCTGGTACTAAATCTACATAAAATGTAGATTTAACTAAAATTTTACAAGATGTCTTTTTTTATTCAAATTTAGCAATTGCTTTACCTAAATATTAATTCTATTTAATCAATATTAAAAATTTGAATGTTACATTTAAAAACATGCTAGTCAATAGTTTTGTAGAAAAATTACCTTGAAAAGGGCAGAGCTAAGAGGTGATTTTGGGGAAAAATATGGTTGTCATATCAAATGTATGTAGAAATTCTACATGGATAAGTATAGTGCGAATAGATACTTTAACTAAAGTTTTACCGTATGTAGTGCAATTTTTTAATACTGTCAAGCTAAACTCTAGACATCACAAAACAAGCGAAAAGGAAAGGCGATTGGCATGATAAATTATAAATTACTTACACCAGGACCGCTTACTACAAGTGAAGGTGTAAAAAACGAAATGATGGTGGACCACTGCACATGGGATAATGACTATAAAGAAATTACTCAAGAAATAAGAGCAAATCTTTTAAAGATTGCACATGTGGATGAAAATGAATATACAAGCGTTTTAATGCAAGGTAGCGGCAGTTTTGGGGTTGAATCTGTTATCATAAGTGCTGTGGGAGAAGAGGACAAAATTTTGATAATCTCAAACGGTGCCTACGGTGAGAGAATGGTACAAACTGCAAAACAGGCAAAAAGAAAATATGAAGTTTACACCTGCCATTACAATGAAAAACCAAATGCAGATGAGATCGCAAAAATCTTAGAAAACGATAATTCAATTACTCATGTAATAATGGTGCACTGCGAGACAACATCAGGTATATTAAATGATATCAATACAATTGCAAAGGTGGCAAAAAATGCAGGATGTACATTTATAGTAGATGCAATGTCGAGTTTTGGCGGTATAGATATAGATGTAAAAAGGCTAGACATAGACTTTATCATAAGCTCTGCAAACAAATGCATACAAGGTGTGCCAGGGTTTTCTTTTATAGTATGTAAAAGAGAGGCGCTAGAAAAATGCAAAGGCAAATCTACAAGCCTATCACTCGATTTATACGACCAATGGGTGGAGATGGAAAAAGACGGGAAGTGGAGATTTACCTCTCCTACACATGTAGTGCTAGCTTTTTCTAAGGCTCTTAAAGAACTTGAAATTGAGGGCGGTGTCACAGCACGTGAAAGAAGATACCGTGAGAATAATAAAATCCTTATAGACGGACTCGAAGGCTTAGGAATCAAAACTTATGTCGATAGAGTTCACCAAAGTCCAATTATTACGACTTTCTTTTATCCTGATAATAAGAAATTTAATTTCTCAGAGATGTATGAGTTTATAAAAGAAAGAGGATATGCGATATATCCTGGAAAAGTGACAAATGCAGACACTTTTAGAATAGGTAATATAGGTGAAATTTACAGCGACGATATGAATAAACTTTGCGGTATATTTTCAGAGTATTTTAGTAGTTAAGAGGTAGATTATGAAAAAAATTGAAGCGGTTATTTTCGACTGGGCAGGAACCACGGTAGACTATGGATGTTTTGCACCTGTGCAGGCGTTTGCAAATGCATTTAGGGCATTTAATATTGATGTAACAAACGACGAAGTTAGAGAGCCTATGGGAATGCTAAAGCGTGATCATGTGAAGTATATGCTAAACATGGACAGGATTTCAAAAGAATGGGAAAAAATCCACGGCAGAAAATTTACAGAAGAAGACATAGACGCAGTGTATGAAAAAAGCGAAAACGGAATTTTAGATGTTGTACATAATTTTGCAAATCCAATTCCTCATGTATTAGATGCGATAAAGTTGTTAAGAGATAAGGGCATCAAAATAGGCAGTACAACGGGATATACAAAAGAGATGATGGACATCGTAATTCCAAATGCTAAACAAAATGGATATTCACCTGATTTTTGTTTTACAACAAATGATGTAGGCGGATGTGGCAGACCGTATCCATTCATGGTTTTTAAAAACATGGAGGCGATGAAAGTAAGCTCTACAAGTGCTGCGATAAAAGTGGGCGACACAGTAGCCGACATTAAAGAGGGCAAAAACGCAGGACTTATTGCAGTTGGAATTATAGAAGGTAGTTCTGCACTAGCCTTAAGCGAAGAAGAATACACTGCGCTTTCAAAAAATGAAAAAGATGAGCTTAGAAAAAAAGTAACGGCTACATATAAAAATGCTGGAGCAGATTATGTAATAAACAACATGTCAGAACTTTTACCACTAATTGAAGCGATAGAAAAAAATTAAGAAGTTTATAAATCGCGATGAGCGTTTTATATAAAATGAAATTACAACACAGTTATTAAGAAAGAGGAGTTAAAAAATGAGCAAGAAAATTTTAAATGCGTTAAAAAGCATTGTTGCAACGACTTTAGTAGTAGCTACTACTTTCTCACTTGCAGCTTGTGGAACCCCAAGTACCGAGGGTGCAGAAGGAAGTTCGTCTTCTTCATCACAAAGTAGCAGTGAAGATGTAACTACATCAGAAGGCGGTACAGATGTAAAAACTATTAATTATACTTTCCGTTTCGACTCAGACAATATCACTGAAGAAGAAGCAAATGTAAGCAGAAACGGTATGATAGTAAACGGCTTTAAAATGCTTGAAGAAGAGCTAGGTGGAACAGTTAAGTTTGAAATCGAATACCTACCAAAGCTTGAAATTGACGAACTTGCAATGCAAGCGGCAGGCGGAGTAGAGGCAGATTTATTCCTAGATGAAGAAACAGCTATAGGACAAGCGGTAAAAGGCGGTCTAGTACAGCCAGTTGACTGGTTTACAGAGCTTGAAAACGTAGAGGGCAACATTTATCAAAACGTTATAGATGTAAGCATGTATGAAGGACATCTATACGGTATACCCATCGATACAGCACCAAACATGCTTTACGCAAACAAAAATATGCTAAAAGATTTAGGCTGGACAGACGAAGATATCGCAGCTTGGCCTGAAAAAGTTATGAATGGCGAGTGGACAGTTAGTGACATGATAGACACAGCGAAAGATGCTATGGATCAAGGTCTTGCAAAATACGGCTTTATGATGGACGGAGTTGACAATGCTTCTTCATTCACAGTTGCTAATGCATTCGGTTTTGACATCTATGATGCTACAGAAAATAAACTAATAGTAACAGACGAGTGGATTGACGTGTTTACTCTTTGGGACGACCTAGTTAATGTAAGCGGTGTTACACCTGAATCACTTCCAAGCTTTGAGGGTACATACGAAACTTTCTATCAAAACGAGGCGTTGTTTTTTACAGATGTTAGCGGATTTGGATACTGGCAAAGAAACTCAAATATGAGCCAAGAAGAATTCCACGCTTATTATGAAGAAAACTTTACTCAAGCTTTATTCCCAGCGGTAAATGAAGGGGATAGCGGTAGTGCGGCAATGAAAGTTCGTTCACTGTTTGTTTCACCACAAGTTGAAGGTGAAAAACTTGATTACCTAATGCAAGCAATTAATCTTGCCTATTCACCTGAAAACACAGTTTCGGCAATGTATGACCAAGGTAAACCAAGTGTTGTGAAATCTGCATTTGATCTAGCTGAGATGGACGACTACAAATTCCTAAATGACATAGCTTACATGGCGGATTACTGTAACCTACGTTCTCCTCACCCAGATTTTGCAAGCGGTTACCACAGCTACTACAGAACACAGGTTGAAGCTATAATCGTAGACAAAATCTCACCTGAACAGGCGTGGGAAAACATGAAAGCAGAAATCGAATTTAATATCGACGCTGAAGAATTACTTTACAAATAATAAATACTTAAATGAAGTGAAATCTTTAGAGGTTTCACTTCGTTTTGTTAATTGAGGTGGAAAACTTGAAAAATAAAACGAAACTATCAAAAAAATTATATCCTCTTTGGTTCTTGCTCCCTTTTGGGCTAATTGTGTTTATATTTTTTATATTGCCTATACTTTTTTCTATAGTAATTACATTTACCGAATTTGATATAAGATATACTCCGACTTTTATAGGATTTGAAAATTATGAGAAAATACTAAGAGATCCTAACTTGCTAGGGATTTTGGGTGTTTCTTTAATATATGTAATAGGTGCACTTGCACTTGTTATGTTTATGTCCCTACTTATATCTGTGCTGACCCAGTTTTTTGTGAAAACCAAAATGCTACGTTATGTATACAGGACAGTATGGCTTGCGATGAATGCACTGCCAAGCATTATTTATGCTATAGTTATAAAGGGTGTGTTTTCACCAACTGAAGACGGTGCTGCAAATGCACTTGTGATGGCACTTGGTCTATCACAAGAACCAATAGCGTGGTTTAATAATATACCACTACTACTTGTAATTTTAACAACAGGATTTTTAAGCGGTGCAAACGGAGTTATTATACTTTCTGCGGCGATAAATGGAATACCTGAAAGTTATTATAATGCGGCTAGAATAGACGGAACAAGTGAGCTTGGCATAGTGGGTCAAATAATTTTGCCATCCTTAAAATGGCCTATTATGTACCTTACTGTGACAAATGCAATTTCGCTAATTTCAGGATATATGTACATCCTGCTTCTAACAGACGGAGGCCCAAATATGAAGACCTCCACCTTGTCTTTGTACGCATATCAAACGGCATTTGACAGGCTAGATTATGGTTATGGTGCGGCAATTGCACTGTTTGTAGTGTTAATATCTATAGTATTGGTTTTAATAATGTTTAAGCTGTTTAATTTTGATGACATGGTAAAGCCGTCAAGAATTGATTAAAACGATAAAGGAGAAAATGTTTTGAGTAAAAATAATAAATGGCGTAGAAGTCTTTTAACACACAGCCTAGTAATACTTATCACAGCGCCTGTAATATACTTTTTTGCATGGCTAATTCAAACCTCTGTAATAAACAGACTTACAGGAGAATTTACACTTGATAACTGGGCGTTTTTCTATAAGGAGATAGACATAGAGTCGACAATTGTCCCAGTTATTTGGCCAGTGCTTGGGTTTACGGTAGTATTTGCGATAGTTGTGACTATATTAAATGTAATTTTGGCAGTTCCCACAGCATACGCATTTTCAAGGCTTAATTTCCCCGGTAAAAGATTTTTTATGAAAACCTTGTTTTTCTTAAATTCTTTTCCAAGCAGTACAATAATGATTGCAATTTTCTTTATAGCGATATACTTAAATATGGCAAATACATTTTGGGGTATAGTTATAATTTGTACGGCGCTTATGCTACCAAATCAAGTGTATATACTCAAAGGCTTTTTTGATGACATACCATGGGATTATGAGTGGGCGGCACTTGTAGACGGTTGTACAAGATTTCAAAGCTTTAAACAAGTAATTTTGCCACAGGCGCTAAATGGCATAGGTGTAATAATGATTTTTGCATTTTTAAGTGCGTATTCAGAATGGTTCCTATTTAAAATTCTGATATTCTCAACAGATTTTACAACGCTTGCAAAACTCATGCAAAGTATGCTCATGGCAGACGGCGAAATTGTAAATTATGGAGTTATGGCAGCCCTTGCGATATTCTTTGCACTGCCCGTTGCACTTTTCTATATGATTTCTCAAAGACAGCTTATGAAAATGAGCAATTTAGGAGGTAAAAAATTAGTATGATTAACTTTAAAAATGTATCAAAGTAATATACAATAAATAAAAAACAAAAAAACACGGCGCTAAATGGAGTTGACCTTCAAATAAATGAGGGCGAATTCGTCGCACTTTTAGGGCCATCAGGCTGTGGTAAATCTACCACACTTATGATTTTAGCAGGGCTATTAAAACCGACATCGGGTGAAGTGTACTTCTTTGATGAACTAGTAAATGAGGTCGAGCCAAAAGACAGAAATATAGGAATGGTTTTCCAAAGTTATGCGTTATATCCTCATTTAACTGTGCGTGACAACATAGCTTTTCCACTAAAACAACAAAAAATAAAAAAGGCAGAGAGATATAAAAGAGTTGAGGAAGTTGCAAAGACTGTAAGGCTTGAAGAACTGTTAGACAGAAAACCTACTCAGCTTTCAGGCGGACAACAACAACGTGTAGCAATGGCAAGGGCACTTTGTAAAGAACCGAAAATTCTGCTTTTGGACGAGCCTATGAGCAACCTTGACACTAGACTTAAAGTAGATGTTAGAGATGAAATAAGAACTTTGCAACAAAGGCTAAACCTCACAACAGTGATAGTTACTCACGACCAAGAGGAAGCTATGGCTATTGCCGATAAAATAGCAATACTTGACGGCGGAAGAATACAACAAATGGGAACGCCTGAGGAGCTTTACAATAGACCTATAAATCTGTTTGTTGCAAACTTTTTAGGAAATCCTCCTATGAATATTTTAGAAGGAGTTTTGGAGAAAAGAGATAATGACTATATAGTCGAAACAAAAGATGGGTACATTAATGTATTTGACAAGAAAGAGATATACAAAGACTTTATTGGCAAAAAGGTAGCAATAGGCGTAAGACCTACTGAAATCATGCCTTGTAGCAGTAATGATGAGCAGGCTCAAAATATGTATGTAACTTTAATTGAGCATCTTGGCAACAAGCTTTTAGTAAAACTTAGTTTTGGAAAAGATTGTGAGAAAGAATATGTGAGAATGATTTGCTCAAGCGATTTTCCGATAAAGCATGGCGACACTATTCCAGTAAAATACAATAAAGAAAGCGTACATATTTTTGACCTAGAAAATGATGGAAGGAATATAAGTATTTTAGATGAAAAATAGAGATAATACCTTTAAAATAAGTGCTATAGAGCTTATAACAGAATGTGGGCAAGTCGTTTTTATTGAGGAACTTGAAAAACTTAGCGAGACAAGTTTTTCGTTTTCTAAAGCGGAAATTAACGGTGTTTTAAGTTTGCAGGATAAAGATAATACACTAGTTGCAAGCATAAGTGTTAAAATTGAAAACGAGACCTCATATCATCATAAAAGATTTAAAGAAGACGGAATTTCTTTAATTTTAGATGTAAAAAATGACGGCGATTTTCTAGCACATTATAATTATAACGGCTGGTGGACAAGACCAGATTTTTGTGAAAATACTAAGAAAATACCAAAAAACACTCAGGTTTTATCATGGCAAAATAATGAAAACAGTTATGTGATTTTAACCATTTGCGACGAAGAGTTTAAGTCGATAATAAACCCTGATAATGAAAAAATTAAACTTACGCTAACGGCAAACACAAACGGATATTCATATGTATCTACAAAGGCATTTGTTTTAAGTTTTGATAAGGACCCTTATCTTGCATATGAAACGGCGATGAAAACTGCATTTGAGGTGCTTGATACGACAAAAAGGAATTCCAAAGAGCGCAGATATCCAGATGTATTTAATTACCTCGGATTTTGCACGTGGAATGCATTTTACAGTGATGTAAATGAAGACGGTGTAATGCAAAAGGCTAAGGAATTTAAGGATAAAAACTTGCCTGTAAAATGGTTTTTGCTAGATCACGGCTGGTCGCCTGCCGAAGGTGAGAAGCTTTTGGACTTTAAAGAAGATTTTAATAAATTCCCGTCAGGGCTTAAGGGATTAAAAAGAAACTTAAAGGACTATGGGGTGGAAAATCTAGGTGTTTGGCAAGGTTTTGGCGGTCACTGGGGGACTATTAGCAAAAATTCTTCTATTTACAATAAAATGGGCGAAAATTTACTTTGCACAAATACAGGAGACGTCATACCTTATCCCTCAAAGGAGAAGAGCTTTGCATTTTGGAATGAGTGGCACAGATACTTGAAAAAGCAAGAAATAGACTTTGTTAAAGTAGATATACAAAGTTCGCTTTCGGTATTTACAAAAGGCTTAATGCCTATAGGAAAAGCGTCAAGGGAAAGTCATATGGGGCTTGAGGCATCGGTGGGAATAAACTTTGACGGTGCAATGATAAACTGTATGGGAATGGCTATGGAGCAGGTTTTCAAGCGCCCTATAAGTGCTGTGACACGAAACAGTAACGACTTTTTCCCGAAAAAAGAGCAGAGCTTTAAAACCCATGTCTACGAAAACGCCTATAATACTTTGTACCATTCATATGCAGTTTTGGGCGACTGGGACATGTGGTGGACAAATCATAAAGAGGCAAAAAATAATGCATACTTAAGGGCTTTAAGCGGTGGACCTCTGTACATAAGCGATAGAGTGTCAGAAACTGTAGCGGAAATGATTTTTCCACTCATACTAAACGACGGTTATGTTCTAAGATGTGACAGGCAGGGAGTAGTGGCAAAAAGCCAGATTTACAAAAAAGAAGATGCCGTAAAAGTGTGCAATATCAAAGGTAATACAGGCTATCTTGGTGTGTTTAATTGCAATTTAGAAGAAAAAACTGTGCCAGCAAATATAAGTGTAAATGATATAAACGGTTTTGCCGAAAATAAGTATTATCTTGTATATGACTATAACGCGAAAAAGGCAAGCGTGATTTCACAAAATGAAATTATTAAAAGTGAGCTTAATGGCAGTGACTCAGCGCTTTACTCATTTACACCAATAGTAGATAAATTTGCGTTTTTAGGATTGTGTGATAAGTATATATCATCGGCTGCTATAGAGTATCAAAGAGATAATTTTTACATTTTAAAGCAAGGTGGAGAAGTCTTGTTTTACAGTGAAGATGATGTGAAAGTAAGACTTAACGGAAAAGAAATGAAATGTGAAAATGAAAACAAAATTTACAAACTTGACTGCGGAGATGTAAAAGAAAAAGTGATTTTAGAAATAATTTGAGGAGATTTAAACTATGAATATATTTATACTTGGAATTGATGGTCTAGGCAGAGGCGTTTTAGAACACGAAACAAAAAATATTAAAAAGTTTATGGAAAAATCCACTACTTATGAAAATATGCATACAGTGTATAAACCAATTTCGGCGCAGTGCTGGGGAAGTATGTTGCTGTCGGTATCTCCTGATAAACACGGATATACAAACGACATGATAGTGGATTATAAACACGAATTTGATGAGTTTCCAAGCGTTTTCAGGCTGGTGTCGGAAAATAAAAAGGAGTATAAGCTGCACTCTATTTCAAACTGGAATCCGATTAATACAGGCATACTTGAAAACATTGACGGGCTTACAAAGGAAACAGGGGACAGTGACAGAGAAGTCACAGATAAAATCGTTTCTTTCATAGAAAATATGGGAGAAAATACTTTCTTGTTTGTTCAGCTTGATGAAATGGATGCCGCAGGACACAAACATGATTATTTTACAAAAGATTATTATGCCGAGCTTGACAGAATAGACGGCTATGTAGGAGGAATTTTAGAAGCAATTGAAAAATCGGGCAAAATGGATAATAGCTTGATAATTCTCACAACCGACCACGGTGGTGGAGCAAAACCAAAATCACATGGACAAGATGATATCAAAGATATGGGGATTTTTGCAGTGGTTTTTGGCAAAAATTATGAGGCAGGAAAAAAAGTCACCGATAAGACAAGCGTGATGGATATAGCTCCAACTATATTAAATGAACTAGAAATACAAGCTCCAAAGCACTTTGAGGGAAAATGTTTATTGTAAAAAGTGGTCGATCGTATTAAATCTGAACGACGAGTTCAAACCCTATATAAAAACAAAAAGACATCCAAACCTGTCATGATAACCCCCACCTGATTTGAACAGTATTGTTCAGTTTAGGTGGGGGATTTCTGTTTTAAAATGGCATAATATCTAGGTGTTTTAACTATTTGTTTGATAAATATAAATTGGACGGCAAAGTTAATTTAGATGAAATTCTGAAAAAATTCATGTTAAAAAGGCACTACTTTCGAACGGTTTTGTGCATTTTGGAAATAAAGTTCTTCAAATTTATTTGGTGATTTATATTTAA
>CAYJIA010000053.1:3179-14555 GCA_964370115.1 uncultured Eubacteriales bacterium | reverse complement strand
TGTTTGAGAGCTATGATTATGCGGTGGAAAATTATAGGACACCGCAACCGTAAAATGAGAAGTTATGAGCAAAATTATAGTATTATTTGAAGTGAAGCCCACAAAAGAGGGCATGGAAAAATATTTGGAACTTGCGGAGATGCTAAAACCAATGCTTAGCACTGCGGAGGGTTTTGTCAGTGCCGAGCGCTTTAAAAGCCTAAATGAGGAGGGCAAACTGCTCTCTATGAATGTGTGGGAGAGCGAAGAGGCGATAGAAAAATGGCGAAATAATTTAACTTAACTCAAAATGCAATATGCAAACAAGAGTATATTAAGCAGGAGAAAATGCAGATGAAAAATTTTGATATCTTAAAAGAATATTCTAAAGAACAACTCATGGAACTTATTGAAATATATTCAGTCAATTGGTTAGCTATGGACGGTGTTTGGTTTCAATCAATAGAGGAAAAGCTTGGAATGGATGAAGCTATGTACCATGATGCACAGGCATGGAAAAGATTTACCGTCATAGAAGCGAAACGCATTAAAACATTCTTGAAATTGCCTGATAATGCAGGCTTGGACGGTTTAAAAAAAGCCTTATCACTTAGGTTTTACGCAAATATCAATGATGACGAAACCGTTATTGAGGGCAATACCTTGACATACAGTGCTATTAATTGTAGGGTGCAACGGGCAAGAGAGCGAAAAGGTATGGTTTTTCACCCTTGTAAAAGTGTTGGGATAATCGAGTACCGTGAGTTCGCAAAGGTTATCGACAGCAGATTTGAATGTGAATGTTTAAGTTGTTATCCAGATATTACTGATGATTCTTGCTGTTGCAAATGGCATTTTGTTTTAAAGTGAGCGCTGATTCACTAAATTAAAGGAGAGAGTGCTATGATAATCAGCGCAACAAGGCGCACCGATATACCCTCTTTTTACGGTGAGTGGTTTGTAAACCGCCTTAAAGAAGGGTATGTACTAATTCAAAACCCGTACAACAATAACCGCTATTCTAAAGCCTTTTTAACTCCAAGTGATGTCGATATAATAGTATTTTGGACGAAAAATCCCATACCATTTTTAAAATATCTCCCCGAGATTGACAGCATGAGTTATAGCTATTATTTTGAGTTTACCCTCACGCCCTATGGCAAAGAGACCGAGCGAAATTTGCCCGACAAAGAACTTCTCATTGATACCTTTATAAGCCTTGCAAAAAAGCTTGGCAAGCACCGCATGATATGGAGGTACGACCCGATAATTATTGATGATGTTTACACGATAGACTACCATGCAGAGCGATTTTTATATATGGCGAACCGCCTAAAAAACAGCACCGAGCGCTGTGTTATTAGCTTTGTGGACAGCTATAAAAATGTTACGTCGAGAATGGGCAAAGACCCAGCTTATCTTATGACGAAGCAAAATATCAGTAAACTTGCGGAAATTTTTGGGTGCATAGCAAAGGAAAACGGATTTGAGATTTACACCTGTGCCGAGAAAATCGACCTCGAAAAATATGGAATAAAGCACGGTGCTTGCATTGACAAATGCATTACCGAAAAGGTTTTGGACTGCTCTATCGCCGACAGTAGGGACAAAAACCAACGCCCCGAATGTCTGTGCCTTGAGAGCATAGACATCGGGACGTATAACTGCTGTGCAAATGGGTGCAACTATTGTTATGCACTGCAAAATGAGAAAATCGCACTCGCAAATATGGACAGACACAATCCGCTATCGCCTGTGCTTATCGGCGAGGTTAACCCAGAAGCGATTATAACCGAGCGAAAAAGGGATAGTGTGATTATAAATCAGTTGTCTTTATTTTAGAAAAGTATGAGCAATCTACATCGCCAGATTTTCTGCTAGTATCATTGCACTCCCAATAAGGAAAGAACAACTCCCGTAGCACGGTTAAGAACAATAACAAGAAAAAGCCAGTGGCATATTAAGGTAATTACTTCATATTATGATTGGAAGTATAAGAAAAAAATGAAGTGTAGAAATAAAATCAACTAAACACAAAACAGCTGTTACCTTAATGATGATTGCATCTTAAAGTGACAGCTGTTGATTTGTAAACTTAAGTACTATATAATTAAGACAATAAACGAAAAGAGAACTATAATGATAAAAGAAATTGTAAAAGACGAAGCCTTTCTATCTCAAAAAAGCACCGAAGCCTTGGAGGCTGATTTATACATTGCCACCGACCTGCTCGACACGCTTGAAGCGAACAAGGAGGGCTGTGTTGGGCTTGCCGCAAATATGATAGGCTACCTTAAAAATATAATAGCCGTGGACGACGAAGGTGAATATCTCGTCATGATAAATCCGAAAATTATTAAATACTCCGAGCCATTTAAAACAGAAGAGGGCTGTCTATCTCTTGTGGGAACACGCCCTACTAAGCGGTATAAGAGCATAAAGGTCGAGTATCAAAACGAGAAAATGCAAAAGCGAATAAAGACCTATAAAGGCTTTACAGCACAGATTATTCAGCACGAGATTGACCACTGCGAGGGGATAATTATATAGCAAAAGTTATATCAATCCCCTTGAAAATCGCATCATATGGCATCTCTTTTATACGATAACAGATATTAACACAGCCTTTTCGAGCTATTACATAAGGCGAGTCGGTACCTGATTTAACTGCCTCTACCGCTTCAATACTTGCAAAATAGATGCTGATGTATTTCTTTCTGCACCCAACGGCTACATATTTTCCATTTAGTCGCCATGTGGGAATGAGGGTTTTCTCAGAGTATTTTTCATCAAAAACAGCTGATTTATAGTTGTCCTCTATATATGAAATTATAGGGCTGACTTGCTCTTTTGTTTTGTCATCAATCATGTTTAAATAAGTTTCTATAGGCATAATATCACTCTCGCTATACTTTCAATCTAAAACCTCTATCGTAACAGCCACGCTGTCATCGATATTCTTACCAATTTTTGCCCACAACAGGGTCACTTACCACCTGATGATTTACCGCATCATCGGCGTAAAACTCGCTGAGTGCCTTTGCATCTGCATTGTTAAAGACATCTATCCAGTTTAAAAGCGTTTCTTTCGGGGTTAGTTCCCCTTTTATTTTTCGCTTATAAAGATTTCTGTTACCGCCGTCACCCTCGACAACACCACAGTTTACAAAACCCATTTTTTGATAAAACCTATTGGCACGAGGTGAGGTAGTAAAGCATTCAAGCTGCATCTCGTCATAGCCTGCAAACAGTTTTTGCGTCGCATAGGCAATCAGCTTTTGTGCAATTCCTTTGCCCCAGTATGGCACATCAACCGATAAACCCTGTATCTCATTTTCATGAGTAAACAGAAAACCAATTACCTCGTCACCGTCTAAAATAACGGTCGCATTATCGTAAATTTTGCTTAAATCACTGTCACAGGCACCGCTTTTGATATATTCGTCCGCTATCTCGTCACCAAGGTGGGTACGCTCGTACACATCTACTATTTTCCTACCAAGTGCGAGCACTGCGTTTTTGTCACTTTCTGTCGCTTTTCTTACCCTATAACTCATATATTTCTCGCTTTCTAAACATTTTTACTAAAGATTACTTTATACTTAAGCTAATTTTATCAGAGATAAAGTTAAATGTCGACCCTAACTTTTGGCACAGCTGTTATTTTTATTAGATACCCACTATACCCCAAAAGATACTTGCATTAAAACGATTTTACTCTAAGGGGTTCGGGTTCTCCCGACCCGTGTGCATCGGCGTGTAGCCGAATGCGATGCTGGCTATCTCCTAAAAGAGATAAGGGGGCAAGAGTGCAATGTCCTTAATACTCTGCACCCTTGCACTCTTGATATTTTTTTCTGATTTTAATTTAAGTCAAACACTATATCACAGAAAAAGGAATATAGCTATTCATAGATTTATACATATTTTTGTTGTAACTTGCTTTTTGTTTATAGTATAATATTTATATAGAATTCACCGACTTCGTAAAACTTTTGCATATGTATAATAATGAAAATTAGCTACAAACTGCATTAATTTTAAAGAAAGGTCGTTTTATTAAAATAATTGTAAGGTGATGTTTAATGATAGAAAATTTTAAGTTTTTTGATGCACAAGATTTAGAACAAGATGTAAAACAAATTCTTCTTAAAAGGTTTGAGTATGCTACTACTGAGTTTGAAAAAATTCTTGTCGACTTTAAGTATGAGATAATTATTGGTGATGAATTGAAAAGACTTTATGTTATTAATAAAAAATATGTTGTTTTTGTTGGTGTGATGTATGAACCGTATGTAATACTGGATAGCGAAAATTACATAAGTAAAACCGAAGATTATTATTTAAACCGCAGATTTTTGATTTTATTTAATGAAGTTGTTATGGATAATAATTTTAAAATAGAATTTAATACAATATTGAATTCTTTTAAGAATAAATACTCATCTCCTAAAATAGAACACTATGAAACTTATCAGTACTTATCAAGAATATTTGATGAAAAAACTTCATTTGCATTTGATAACAGCGATAATTTTTTTACAATCGCTGAGTATTTCAAAGATAAAATAAATTTATACAACTACTTACAAGAAAATCAAAACTCTCAAAGCATCGAAGATAACTGGGATTATGAGGATTTAATATCTTATTATCAACAAATATGTACATTGTTCGAATCTGAAATCACTAATTATAGTTACAAAACATATGAAATCAGTCGTTATGAGCGAGTGTATTTATTAGAAGATTCACTTGTTATTTATGTCGGTGCAAAAGGTTCTAATTGTTTATTTAGGGATAAGTATAAACAAAATGGTAATGTTGTAGATAGATATAATATTGTTTTTCAAGAACTAACTTATAACAATTTGTACAAAAGTAGAAAATTTTCCAAATTTATTAAAGGTATTAAAATCCTTGAACCTTATTCAAAATTTACAGATAAAGAAAACAATTTATATTATAGACCTTTTGCAATAGGTAATAGTGAAGAAAAAATCGTTAAAGGATATAGGTTAAATTTCTATAACAAAAGCAACTTTGAATATGTGAATAAAAAATTATCGCAATTAGAATTACAAAAAAGATTTAACGAATGGGAAGGCGAACTTAGAAACTATATAGTTTATGAATTTATTTATTTTAAAAATCAAAAAGGATATGCTATTACATCAACATTAGATTCTAACCCAAGAATGGCTGCAAGAGCTTTACTCAAGAAGTACGAACAAAGTGCAGGCTACTTAATGTATTATGCTGGAATTACTTTTGATAATACATGGTTTGATCTTATGAAAAAGTTTGTTGAGGAGCAAAAAAACTTAAAATGGTCAGGCTACAAAAAAATAGGATCTCAATCATCTATAATGGCTGAAAAGATACAATATTTCATTATTCCACTTTACGTAAACAATTTAAATGTTCATACTAATATTGCTGATAGTATCCTTCAATCGGTAAAAAAAGGGATATATAATAATTTGGACAGAACTTTATATGATATTTCGGAATATAAATGGAAATCTGAAGAACTGATGTACGAGTGTATAAAGAAAGTTTATAAGAACAAAAATGTTATTCATCAGTACAGACCATTTTTTCTCGGCAAACAGTCTTATGATGTATATGTTTGTGGTGAAGATATTGCATTTGAATATCAAGGTAAGCAGCATTTTGAGCCTATTGATATATTTGGAGGTATTGAAAGTTTTGAAAAAAACAAACAAAGGGATGCAATAAAAGCAGAGTTAAGTAAGAAAAACAACGTAAAGCTTATTTATATTAACTATTGGGAAGACATTTCAGTGGATTTAATTAAAGATAAAATTAAAGAAAATGAGAACCTAAATAGTCAGAAGCCTTGATTTAAACTTTTCATCTCTACTAAAGATTATCTAACTAATAAATCATAAGGCTATATCTCGCTTAAATGCTTGATATAGCCTTATTTTTATATAATCGTCTTTATCGAGTATCTCCCAAAAGATACTAGGATTTGAAAGAAAGAGCACAAATTAGTCGTTCAATAATGATTTTAGCTTGGCTGGATTTACTATTTGCGCGGATAAAATAAAAAACGCATCTTTATAAGCCTTGGCCTTGCAGTAATGGCAGTGTTTAGCATTATACTACTATTTATCACTCAAGATTTTACACAACCTATGATAGTATTTGATATTTGGAGTATAGTATTTGCAGTAGTAACACTAATTCAAGTTTTTGTAATGTTCTTCTTTAGAAAGAAAGACGAAGAAGAAAGTGAAGTAAATTACGACGGTTTAGTATAAAAAGTATGTAGGGGCTTAGTGCAACAGCCTCACCTATTTGAACTTGCAATTGGTTAGTAGTCATGTGTTTACTTTCATAAACCATAGTAACAATTCTAAAATTAATAGTTCGCCAGCTGAAACAGCGATGGTATTTCCATTAGGCAACATTCTTGAGCCACCCATAAACGATGAGAAGAAATCATATAAGACAAACTGTCCTACTAATGTTTTAACATAAATAGGACAGTTTTTTATTAGTTTTAATTACATGTTTTTGCTACATTTTTTATTGACAAACACAGCTTTATATGATGCCACGAAAAGACCGACCCCCAATCGTTAGATTTTACGTCTAACTTTTGAGGGTCGGTACAGTATTTGGCAAAGAAGAGGCCCCAGAAGATTTATATGCAAACGTCGACCCTTATTTTATCAGAAACACTCAATGTTTGTAAGGAAAATTTGATATAAAAAGGTTGGAACATATTATTTAATATAATTCTAACCTTTTTTACTGCGCCTCTTTCTCTAACTTTTCAACTAAAGCTACAAGCTCTAATGGCTTGTGAATTATATAATCAGGCACTTCACCCTCATTATCAGGTGTCATATTGTATCTTGGAGATAAATCTATTAGCACCGATATTAAACCAAGGGCATTTGCACCTATTATATCTCTTTTTAAATTGTTGCCTACCATAACAACACGGCTTGCATCTTTTTCATAGCTAAGCCCCATTGCGTCCATAGCGGTGTCGAACATTTCTCTGCATGGCTTACAGCACCCCACTGCTTCTGATATCGCCTTTGCCTCAAAGCATTTGTCTAACTCGTAAAATTTTGTGATGTTGGCAAACGACTGCACTCTTCCATCTGCAACCATAGCTATTCTGTAACCTTTTTCGTGTAGTGTGTGCATCATCTCCTGTGCACCTTCAAAAAGCTCTGCTTCAAGAAGTATTCCATTTTCATCGCCGTTCTCCCACACTTGTGTAGACTCATCTACCAAAGTATCACCGCAGTCTATAAATATTACTGTATTTTTCATGTTAGCCTCCAATATTTCGTAAGTTTATTATTGTATTTTGCATTATACCAAATACAAACTGCAAAGTCCATATTTCATCTACAAGATGGCAGCAAAACATAAAAGATTGGGAGCTGTATGGCATGAAAAATTGTAAAATACAGTTGTAATTAATAAAATAATTTGATATAATTATATACGTGTATTTTTGTATTATTACACAAGTGTATTTAACCATAGATATTAAATTATTACAGGAGAATTTTATGAAAAAGAAAAAACTTACAAACAGAATTTTAAGCTTAATACTTAGCTTATGCTTAATGGTGAGTATGATTCCTATGACGACTATGACGGCGCAGGCGGAAACTGTGTTTAATGAGGAAGCTCCTCAGCTGTTCATGGTGCAGAACACCCTAAACTGGAGCACGGTCAATGCCTATTATTTTCATGCCGTTGACGCTCCTGCCCAGTGGCCCGGTACAGCGATGACAAAATTGAGCGACAGTAGCAACATATACTATATACTTCTCGACAGAAGTTTTAAAAGTGTAATCTTTAATAATGGTGTTGGAAGCCAAACAGATGATTTAGCAATCACCGAAGAAAACCGCAATACAATATGGGCGGGCGACGGAAATCCTACCGGCAATACTTATTCAGACTTTACACTTTCTTATTTCGACGATACTGCGTCTATTGCTGAAAGTGGCGATAACTTAGTTATATCTAATGTTGTTGTAGACGAGCCTAAAATAAGTGTTGTAGTTGATACTGAAACCTATACATTGTCAAGTCTTTCAATCTCTGACATATCATTAAGCTACACAGCTTCAGGTAGCAGTGATGAAGTTGTGATTAGCGGTGCAACATATAATTCTACCGCTGACACAGTTACCTTCCCAAAATCGGCGATTACCCATTCGGGCGAAGTTGTAATAACAATGCAGGCAGAAGACCCTGCAACAAATATCGCATTAACCTCAAATGGAATTAGCTATGGAGTGGCAGAGAAACCCGAGGAAACAGAGCAGTTTTCCCTACCCGTGGGCGAAACCTACTACTTTGACCTGTCGGGCGAAGTGGGCAACATCGGCACGATAAACACGGCTTTGCCGGACGAAACGCTGCACTATGTTCCCTTTACATACGCCGGCACGATAAATGCGTACAGTTTGAATAGTGCAAGCAGTGGAGTAACAGGCGCAAGCGTAGACGCAAGCGTGGCAACCGAACCAACAGCACAATACGGCAACACCTACGACCACAGCCTTTTTGTGGCAGATTACAATGTTATCCACGATATTTGGTGGGATAAGCTTAATGAAGAAGACTTAATATTCGGCAAGCCATTTGGCACTAACTACTCGCTCCGCTCTCTATCTGCGGGAAGCGACGGTAGTGCAAGTGGCGGGACTCCTGCAAACAACGAGTGGGATGTGGTATTGGATAAAAATAGTGCGTATATCAAAAACGCCAGCTCAAGTTACATTTCTTCAGGCTCGCTCGGGCAAGATACATATGCAGAAAGGAATTCAGAACGTGCAGTACGAGCTTCTACATCCGTCGCCCACTGGGATTATTACGGTAGCGACGCTATCGGCGCCTACGGTTGGCGTCCTGCTCTTGAAGTTCTGAACACTGCTGCACTGGGTGCCGACGGGCTAAAGACTATAACCCTCGACCTAAACGGCGGACATTTGGGCGATGACAACACCGTTACAACCATGAAAATAGTCTACACAGGCGCAAGCTATACCGCACCTGATGCAACAAGCTTGACCCGCCCTGCAGGCAACATCGAGACATCATTTGCATGGAACACTTTGGCAGATGGTAGTGGAACCATTTACACCTCGGGTGAAAGCATTCCCGATACAGTTAACACGCTTTATGCACGTTGGCAGATTGATACCTCTTGGGGTAATTATACCGAAGAGGTCACCGAAGTAGACGGTGTATACACCATAACAAAACCCGAGCAACTTGCCTGGGTGGCACAGCAGGTGAATCTTGGTAATAATGGCGGCGGCACCGACTTCAGCGGCAAAACCATCAAATTAGCAAATACTATCGACCTCGGCGCACATGAGTGGGTGCCGATTGGTAATAATAGCAGGAGCTTCGCTGGCACTTTCGACGGCAACGAATATGAAATCACGGGGCTGTATATCAATACACCGGAAGCCTCTAGTGTCGGGCTGTTCGGCTATGTCCAAAACTGCACAATTAAGAATGTAGGCGTTTCCGGCTCGGTCACCGGCAGTGAAAATGTCGGCGGCTTGGTGGGATATAACCGTGACAGTACGGTTACAGACAGTCACAGCAGTGTCACGGTCAGCGGTACATCCTTTCTGGTCGGCGGTGTGGTAGGGCGAAATTCAGGCACGATTCATAACTGCGCTAATACCGGCACTGTATCCGGTGATAAAAGCACTGTCGGTGGCGTGGCGGGGAGTAGCTACGGCGTGGTCACAAACAGTTATAATACCGGGGGTGTAAGCGGCACGTTTAATATCGGTGGCGTGGTGGGAAGCAACGAAGGTGGCACGGTTGAAAACAGTTATAATACCGGCGATGTTACGGGCACACAAAACTCTTCCGGTGGCGTGGTGGGGAATAACTCTGACGGCACGGTTGAAAACAGTTATAATACCGGCGATGTTACGGGCACAAGCGGTTCTTCCGGTGGTGTGGTGGGAAGCAACTATGGTGGCACAGTTGGAAACAGTTATAATACCGGCGTTGTTAGTGGCACAAGCTATGTCGGTGGTGTGGTTGGAGAGAACAACGCCGGCACGGTTGTTAATAACTATAGTGCCGGTGGTGTTAGCGGAACAAGCACTATCGGCGGCGTGGTTGGGCGCAACTACGTAGCTTCAGGTGAAACTGCTACCGTAGCGAATAGCTATTACTTATCAGCAGACGAATCAAGTATGAGCGGCGTAGGGAATAATAAAGCGTATGATGAAAGCACCGTGACTATTTCCAATGTCGGCTGGTTTGCGAGCGCAAGCTCTACGATTACGATTGATACGACAAACGATACTACAGACGATAGCGATATTCCCGAAACAAATCTTTTAACCTCCCTAAACGCAGGGGCGAGAGCTTATAACAAAACCGTAACAGACGGCAATTACGCTGTCGAGTGGCTTGCGGGAGCGACTGAAAGCGACTACCCAACACTCGGTAGCATGCACTGGGGAATGCTTGCCGATACATCTTGGTACGATGACGAAGCAGAGGGTACAACAAGCTTTACCATAGACACAGCGACAGAGATCGCAGGGCTTGCCGAGTTGGTAAACAGCGGTACTGACGACTTCAACGGCAAAACCATCACTTTAGCCAACCCGATAAATCTCACAGGCTATGAATGGGTGCCGATAGGCCAGACCATTGATTGGAGTGACCCCAGAAAGTTTAACGGCACATTTGACGGAATGGGGCATAAAATTGAAGGGCTGGATATTAATGCTCCAACAAAAAACAATCAAGGGCTATTTGGTGAGATAGGCCCTACCGGCAAGGTGCAAAATGTCAGCGTTGACGGCAATGTTATTGGTGGTGCTAATATCGGTGGTGTAGTGGGCAGCAACGAAGGTGCTGTCACCAACTGTCACAGCAACGTTACTGTCACGGGCTATGATACATCCTTCGTATATGCCGCTGTCGGCGGCGTAGTAGGTTTAAATGTAGGGAACAGCGGCGGCTCAATCGCCACAGTCACGAACTGCTATAACACAGGAACTGTCACCAGCACCGATGACAATGCTTTTGTCGGTGGCGTAGTCGGGCAAAACTACGTTGAATCCGGTGGCAATGCCACTGTGACCAACTGCTACAACACAGGAACTGTCTCGGGCGAAAGTTCCGGTGCAATAGTTGGTGGTGTGGTTGGGAGCAACGAGATAGGTAGTTATGGTACCGCCACGGTCACAAACTCCTATTGGCTAAAAAACAATACAGCAAGCTCTCCGACTTCAGGGGTAGGACAAATTGAAGGCACTGTAACCAATGTCGGCTCGTTTGAATCGGCGGAAAATTCGGAGATTATGCTTGACAGTGGGGTGCTAAACCCCGACGGCTTACCGC
>CAYJIA010000053.1:0-3079 GCA_964370115.1 uncultured Eubacteriales bacterium | reverse complement strand
GAAAATTCGGAGATTATGCTTGACAGTGGGGTGCTAAACCCCGACGGCTTACCGCATGATACCCTCCTAAATGCCCTCAACCAAGGTGCGGTGGAGTGTTATTTAGACAACCCAAGCATCCCTGCAAAGGCCTGGGAAGTTAACGGCGGATACCCTGTACACAGTGATAAAACACTAACAGCCGCTCGTCCTACTATTGACGTGCAGCCTGTCAGCGTACAGTATGAACCTGGCGGTACCGCTACTGCGCTCGGTGTCGAGGCCACAGGCGATAATCTCACATATCAGTGGTATACTTCTGATGTTGATGGTGCAAATGAACGGCCAGCAACAGGTACAGGCGCAAATACTGCAATTTTCACACCGCCAGCAGATATACTCGGTATCACTTACTACTACTGTGTGGTGACAAATACCGATGATACTGCAATCTTTACCACTGCTACGATAGACTCTAATATAGTGTATGTAGTTTGTGCGGATACTGGCGTTACGCTGAACACAAACTCAATTACAGTAAACGGAATAAACGACACAGACGACCATGGCATCAATGCTGTCGCCATCAATAAATTAGGTGAAATGGCTACGGGTATCACATGGTCGGTAGTGGCAAATGACGCAGGTGATGAGGGCGTTACCATTGATGAAAGTACAGGCAAAATCACAGTTTCAAAAATGACAGATGCCGGTACTTATACGATAACGGCGACAAGTGCAGATGCAGACGAATTTGATACAGGCGAAAACACCGCCACAGAAATCTTGACGGTAGGGCGTGTGCCTTCGTCAGCGGTAAGTGTCACCGTAAGTGGTGGCCAGAGCACTGCGTTTATCCCTGGTTACGGTGAAGAAAATTACCAAACTGATCCATTTGTGGCAAACGTGTTAGATCAATACGACAATCCTATTACAAGCGGTACAACGTGGTCTATTACTAATGCTACTGGCACTCAATATCCTGGGGCGACAATTTCAAACACTGGGGTTGTGTTTGTAAGTGATGATTCAGTTGAAAGCTCTTACGCTGCCGTAACTGCTACCAACGGCGACGTAACAGGAACAAGTAGAATGACCATTGAACGTAGTCCTGCCAAGCCTACTACGATTAAGCTGTTTGTAGGTGATACAGAACTAAGCAAAAATGAAAGCGGCGAGTATATCGACACAATAGTTAAGCCAACAGATGATACAGCTGTTGAAAAAGAGTATGTAGCTAAGGTGTATAGCCAGTATGGTGATGAGATGACAGGGCAAGATCCTTCATGGAGCTTTGCGACTGAGGAAATTGGTAAAGTGACACATACAAACGGTACGGTCAGCGTGACTAAGGATGCGACTGCGGACAGCACTTATACTTTAACGGCGACACATCTATTAGGTACGACCATCTCGGCTAATATCACCATAAAAGACATAGAAATTACCGCCCCTACAGTTGTGGAAAAATTAAACGCAACTTATGGCGACACTTGGGGCGATATTATCACCTTAACAGGCGGTAGTGCAAGCGTGGACGGTCAAAATGTTCCGGGAACATTCTCGGTAGTCGATAAGGACAGCGTGCCAGACGCAGGTAACAATGTTATGTACAGTGTGGTATTTAACAGTAATGACAGTAAATATGTGGACATACCTGTTGATATCACAGATAATATAGTGAATATTAGTAGAAAATCTATTGAGATTAAAGCAGACAGTGATAGAATTACCCTCGGCGAATATGTGCCGACTCTAGGATACACCATAGCGCCGTCACTTGTAAACGGTGATAGAATTGAAACAGAACCAACTATTAGTATAATGGGCTTGACTGCAGGCGAAGAAGCAACGACAACAGGTGGGTTTGATGTTACCGCTTACGGTGCAATTATTCAAAATGTAACTAATGAAGATGTTACGAATAACTATATTATCACATACACAAATGGGACACTGTATATTACAGTAGACACGACTGCACTTAAAACTGCAATCACAAATGCAGAAAATGCTAAAAAAGATATAACAGAAAATGACGGCGTGGAGAATGATGTAAAATATGGCACAAAGTTTGTGTCGACATCAGTCATGACAGCGCTTGAAACTGCTATATCACAGGCCGAAAGCGTGGCAAAGACCGCAACTACAGATGAACAAGTGACAGATGCTATTACTGCACTTGAAACAGCACAAAATATGTTTACAGATGCTATTCAAACAGGCACATTTAAAAACACACAAACGCTTAAATTCTCACAAAGTAAAGTTGTCACAACAGTGGGCGATACGTTCACTGAGCCGACACTTACAGGCGATAAAACAACTCTTTCTTACAGAAGTACAAACGAAGATGTTGTAACTGTTAATACAAATGGCGAAGTAACAATAGTAAAGCCAGGAACAACGACTATTGTCGTAACGGCAAATGAAAGTGATGAGTATTACAGTGCAAGTGCACAGTATGCTATTACAGTAGAGGAAAAAGCACCTGAAAGTGTAGATGACATAAAGGACTTCATAGCATCATTTGATATCGATTTTAACGCAATAGCAAAAATTATATTTAATAATGTAGAATTGACACTTACAAAAATTGATGATAATACCTACGAACTTTCGGGCTACCCTTCAGGCGATAAAACAGTAATAGGCTGGGCGGTAGACGGCAGTGTGGTAGTAACGCTAGATGCAGAGTTCTTAAAAACTCTACCAGCTGGAAGTTACAGCTTATCGGTGACGACACAAGAAACATCGCAGACACCTGTAGCGACCCTATCCGTAACGGTACCGCAAGCGACACCAACATCAACTCCAAACCCGACAACAGCACCAACTACTCCACCAGAAACCCCACCAACAGGTGATAGTTTCAACCCTGTTTTATGGATATCAGTGGCGGTAGCAAGCTTAGTTTGTGTACTGGTATTTGTTAGAAAAAAGTTAGTTAAATAGTAAAACTATCCCGTGACGAAAGCATACTTGTATGCTGAAAAAACAAATTTAGGGCGATAATTTTAAGATTAAATTCTTGAAGTTATCGCCCTTTTTTGTTTTTAAATTTAAAATAAAGGAGATACAAAAAGCAAGAAAAAAGCCC
>CAYJIA010000052.1:0-14643 GCA_964370115.1 uncultured Eubacteriales bacterium | reverse complement strand
AATAAGTTTAGAGTCCAATTCCACCTATATTCTACTTATAAAGGGTTTTAATTTATACAAACAAGAGTTATTCTTTTATTATTGAAAAACAAGGAGGAATACACATGAACACATTGGTTATAGGTAAATTCATATCTTTAAGGAGAAAACAAAAAAATTTCACACAGCAACAACTAGCAGAAGAAATTGGAGTTTCAAATAAGACTATTTCAAAATGGGAAACTGGAAAATGTATGCCAGACTATTCTATTATAAAGAGCTTATGTGAAAAGTTAGATGTTACAGTGGCAGAATTGATAGATGGTGAAATAAGCGAAGAAAAAAATGACCATGTTTATGACAATGAACTGATTTTAGATTTGCTTAGAAAAACACAAGAATTAGAAAAGCAAAAAGAAATTATATATGGAATTTTATTAGTTGTAATGGGGATTGCATTACAGGCAATTTCGTATACATTGGTTGGTTCTGATTTTAAAGATTTTATGGCTGGATTATTATTAGGAATATCAATCGTTGAAATGTTGATTGGAATTTATATTGTAGGAAAAAATTTAGGTACAAGATAAGTTTTCATTTATTATAGTATAAACATAATCTCTAAAAACCCAAGTTGTGATGTATGGACATGGCTCTGCCTCTGTCCGCAAATTCACCGCAAAACCAAAAGGCAAGAACCCTCCCCTACGATATAAAATTAAAACTTACGGAAAATTCACGGGCGGCCGATGACCGCCCCTACAATGTACAATTAAAATTACGGCGAATAATAACACAAAAAATCACTCAAAGCTTATGCTCTGAGTGATTTCTTTTTTTATTATGAGGTGTGAAATTCACATGTCTTAATCTAAAATTAGCCGTTTGTTGGCATTGTAACGCCTGCTACTGTGATATAACATAGAGATGAATTGTCGTTGCCTATGTGGTCAAATCTGTCTCTTTTCATGCCTGTGTTTTTTGTCGCCATTTTTGCGTTACTCTTTTTTGATGTTAAAATTGTTTGTGCTTTATTTCTAAACATAAATTGTCTCCTTGCCTATATAGGCTTATAGTTAAGTGATTACTCACTGATTTTTGAACATGAAATGCACTTATTGGAATTTTCCTAAAGGCATTGTCACTCCATCGATTGTGATACCGTAAGTGCCAAATTGAATGTCTGGTGTGCCAGCTTCTTTTACTGCTTCACCGAAGGCATTGCGAGTTACCACTTTGTGTGTATCCATTTTCTTAGTCATTTTCTTCATTTTGTTAAACATATTATTGTCCTCGCTTCCTTATTTAAAAGTTTTTTATTGGTCTTGTTTGACCTTGACTATATTATATGCTAAGTTTATAAATTTGTCAACACTTTTTCTTAAAAAATTTAGAAAAATCTTCGATTTATTTATAAATGCAAGTTTATTACAAATCAAACTTTCAAATTTTATTTAATTTAACCAATATTTATTCTTGTATTCTTCCCCTAAAGTAAAAATCAGCATAAATTTACATTTATACCGATAAACATTTATAAATTTATAAATTCGATTTACATAAAATTAACACTCTCTTAACACATCTTACCCAACAGCCTAACCCTTAGTCCTTGCTTAAAAAAGCCCTTAGCCTCAGCCAATTAGTCACAAAAATCCCTTGATTCAAAGAAACCCAATTTTTATACACTCTGTCGGACTGTCAAAATCCGCAAGCCAAAGAACAAACACATGCAAGTGAGTGAGTCACACAAGGGTATGCGTGGGATTTTCGCAAGCGTTTTGTCGCAGGAATCAAAAAAATCTGCCACCATGCCAGATTTTTTGCGGTTCTAGTTTTTTAGACATTAAAAACACCCAAGACTTATAGCCTTGAGTGTTTTTATTTTATTATGAGGTGTGAAATTCACATGTCTTAATCTAAAATTAGCCGTTTGTTGGCATTGTAACGCCTGCTACTGTGATATAACATAGAGATGAATTGTCGTTGCCTATGTGGTCAAATCTGTCTCTTTTCATGCCTGTGTTTTTTGTCGCCATTTTTGCGTTACTCTTTTTTGATGTTAAAATTGTTTGTGCTTTATTTCTAAACATAAATTGTCTCCTTGCCTATATAGGCTTATAGTTAAGTGATTACTCACTGATTTTTGAACATGAAATGCACTTATTGGAATTTTCCTAAAGGCATTGTCACTCCATCGATTGTGATACCGTAAGTGCCAAATTGAATGTCTGGTGTGCCAGCTTCTTTTACTGCTTCACCGAAGGCATTGCGAGTTACCACTTTGTGTGTATCCATTTTCTTAGTCATTTTCTTCATTTTGTTAAACATATTATTGTCCTCGCTTCCTTATTTAAAAGTTTTTTATTGGTCTTGTTTGACCTTGACTATATTATATGCTAAGTTTATAAATTTGTCAACACTTTTTCTTAAAAAATTTAGAAAAATCTTCGATTTATTTATAAATGCAAGTTTATTACAAATCAAACTTTCAAATTTTATTTAATTTAACCAATATTTATTCTTGTATTCTTCCCCTAAAGTAAAAATCAGCATAAATTTACATTTATACCGATAAACATTTATAAATTTATAAATTCGATTTACATAAAATTAACACGAGGTTTACATTAAAAGCAAAAGGGCGTCGAAACGACGCCCCTACGATGTTAATTTAAAATTGTGGTGGATTTCGGTGGCCGATGAACGCCCCTACAACAGAAACCATAATTTTGGTGTATGAGACGGGTTGCCTGTCCCGCAAGGTTTTAAATCAAAAAATCTAAAGGTTTTTCACCACATTTATTAATTATCCATTATTAAAACTTGCTCTTATAGGTAAACCCACCGAAACTTTCGTATTTTCTTAGTTCCTCTACTTCTAGCGTGTTTGTGATTTCGCTTTCACTCAGTTTAACATTCACAAACTTTTCTCCGCTTTCTAAAGCGTTTAATAAAAGCTTGTGACCCTTTACGACATAGTGATAATGGTTTTTGATGCATATCTCTATTTGCTCTGCGCCATCTGTCATTGCCTCTTCAAAGCTAAGTGTTGGACAAAGAGTTTTTGGAGATATAAATATCTTTAGTCCCTGTGCACTGTCGTCGGCATTTTCTCTGATAATCTCTGCAACATCAACTGCAGGGCACCAAGTTGTGTCTACTATAAGATTATAATTATTATAGTCAAAGTTATTTACTTTATAGATATCTTTAAATCTTGAATTTTCTACTTCTGCGCGCTCTAGAAGTTTATCCCTTGCCTCTTTATTGTCTTTATAGCTCTCGACACTGCCTCTTGAATCAAGCATAACTCTGTTCGCAGCTTCCATTGGATCAATTATCATAAAAATATCAAAAGATTTCTCTACAAAGTGAAACGCCATTCTTGAGTCAAACACTATCTTCTCTCCTGCCGACTCTTTTGAAATTTTCACAACTTCGTCGTCAATCACATGGTCGTATCCAGGCTTATTTCTCATCCATTCGTTAAGCTCTAGTGTCGTTATCCCCATTTCCTTTGCCAGTTTTCTTTGCACTTTGCCTGTCGAATAGATAGTATAGCCGTCTTGCTCTTCTAGTATTTTACAAACTGTAGATTTTCCGCTTCCTAGTTTTCCCGCTATAGTTAAAAACATATTTAACACTCCCTTATAATTAGTATCACTTGCTTTTTATATACTCATCAATAGCTTTTGCAGATGCTTTTCCAGCTCCCATTGCAAGTATTACTGTTGCAGCTCCTGTAACAGCGTCACCGCCTGCATATACACCATCTCTTGAAGTTTTGCCGTCATCATCTGCAATTATTCCGCCCCAGCGCTGAGTTTCAAGTCCGTTCGTCGTCGATTTTATCAGCGGATTAGGAGACGTACCTATAGACATAATCACACTATCAACATCTAATGTAAATTCAGAATTCACTTTTACAACAGGACGGCGTCTGCCCGAGTCGTCTGGCTCACCCAAGGTCATTTCTACACATTTCATACCGTTTACATGCATTTTCTCATCGCCTAATATTTCTGTAGGGTTTGTAAGAAGTTTAAACTCTATTCCCTCTTCTTTTGCATGGTGAATTTCTTCAAGTCTTGCAGGAAGTTCGTCCTCTGAACGTCTATACACTATGTACACGTCCTTAGCGCCAAGTCTTTTTGCGCATCTAGCAGCGTCCATCGCAACATTACCGCCACCAACTACTGCTACTTTTTGCGCATTTTGTATTGGAGTATTAGCGCTCTCTTCATATGATTTCATAAGGTTAACCCTTGTTAAGAATTCATTTGCAGAGTATACACCGTTTAAGTTTTCGCCCGGTATATTCATAAATTTCGGAAGTCCCGCACCAGAACCTATGAATACAGCTTCAAAACCTTGCTCGTCCATAAGTTCATCTATTGATAGTATTTTACCTATTACCATATTGGTTTCAACTTTAACGCCCAAGGCTTTTAATCCGTCGATTTCTTTTTGCACTATCGCTTTTGGCAGTCTAAATTCTGGTATACCATAAACCAAAACTCCTCCAGCCTTGTGAAGCGCCTCAAAGACTGTTACTTCATATCCTTTTTTCGCAAGATCGCCTGCACAGGTAAGTCCTGCAGGACCCGAGCCTATAACCGCAACTTTATGCCCATTTGATACAGGTTTCACTATCGCTTCTTGCTCTTTTGCTATTTTATAGTCCGCAACAAAGCGCTCTATTCTACCAATTCCTACAGCCTCGCCCTTAATTCCTCTCACACATCTCTCTTCACACTGTGTTTCTTGAGGACATACACGTCCACAAACAGCAGGTAGAGAACTTGATTTTGCTATTGACTCATACGCCTTGTCAAAATCTCCCTGTGCTACATATGATATAAACTCAGGTATGTCTATCTCTACTGGGCAACCAGCCACACAAGGTTTATTTTTGCAGTTAATACATCTTTGAGCCTCGTCAATCGCCTGCTCTTTTGTATAGCCTAAGCTAACTTCTAAAAAATTGCCGTTTCTTATATTTGGATCTTGCTCCGCCATTGCGTTTTTTGTCGGTGACATATTTGGCATAGTTAATTTCCTCCCCTTAATCCGCTTGCTTTAATAGATTACACGCTTCTTCATGTGCATCTTTTTCAAACTCTCTATACATAGCACTTCTTTGCATGGCTTCGTCAAAGTCTACAAGATGTCCATCAAAATCAGGACCGTCTACACAGGCAAATTTTGTAACTCCGCCTACTGTAAGTCTGCAACCACCGCACATTCCCGTGCCGTCTATCATAACAGGGTTCATGCTAACCATAGTTTTTATATTATATTTTTTTGTAAGCGCCGCCACAAACTTCATCATCACAAGTGGGCCTATCGCTATAACCTCATCATATTCATTACCGCTTTTAATAAGTTCTTCAAGCGCATTTGTGACAAGTCCTTTTTGACCATAACTTCCGTCGTCTGTCATAATAAACATCTCATCGCTTACATTATTAAACTCTTCTTCAAGTATAACTAAGTCTTTATTTCTAAAACCTACAACACTGTGAACAGTTGTACCGTTTTGATGTAATTTTTTCGCCACAGGATATGCTATAGCACAACCTACGCCGCCGCCAACTACGGCAACTTTTTTAAGACCGTCAGTGTGTGAAGCGACACCCAAAGGCCCTACAAAATCTTTTATAAACTCGCCCTCGTTTAGAGCGTCAAGTTTTCTAGTCGTAGCTCCTACTATTTGATATATTATTGTTATAGTTCCGTTTTCACGGTCAAAATCAGCAATTGTAAGCGGAATTCTTTCGCTATCGTCGTCTACCCTCAATATAATAAATTGTCCAGGCTCCGCTTTTTTTGCAATTAACGGTGCGTAAACTTGCATTAACGTAACCGTTGGATTTAAACTTTTTTTCATTTTTATTTCAAACATTATCGACTATCCTTTCAATACCTAGTATTGGTCATATAATAACACAAGCCACTACTTTTTGCAAGATTTTTAGACTAAACATTCATATTTTATTTTACATCTAAAAATTATGTCATATTATATATTTATTTCATACTATATAACTAGACAATAAAAAGTCTACTAAATATATGAGAGGAGTTTTATTATTATGGCAGAACTTTTCACAGGCCAAAATTGCAAACTCGGTGACACTCCACCACTCCCCGACACCGTAGTGCCTGCAATGTCTTACATCCCATACCAACAATGGGGTCCTACCTATATGCCTTTAGAGGGATTTAGCTGTGGCACAATCTTCCCTGTTTTAGACAAACCATTTTTAAGAGGAGGAGGCATGAATAAATGAGTGAACAAGAAATGCTTAAGAGAAAAATTGATGCCTACAGCTTTTCATCTTGGGAATTACATTTATTTTTAGACTCTCATCCAAACAACTGCGAGGCAGCAAAAAAGCTCGACGAATGCACCCAAATGCTAGACGCATTAACAAAAGAATACGAGATGAAATACGGCAATATTAACGAACGTGCCGAAAATACCAGCAGATGGCAATGGATTAACGGTCCTTGGCCATGGGAAGAGGAGGCAAACTGATTATGTGGGTATATGAAAAACGCTTGCAATATCCCGTAAAAATTAAAACACCAAATGCAAGGCTTGCAAAAATCATTATGACCCAGTACGGAGGTCCCCACGGCGAAATCGGCGCATCTCTTAGATATTTAAGCCAGCGCTACACCATGCCATATCCTGAGCTCAAAGCAATTTTAACCGACATAGGTACAGAGGAGCTAGGCCACCTTGAAATGGTAGGCACCATAGTTTATCAGCTTACAAAAAACCTTACGCCAGACGAAATACGAGAGCAAGGTTTTGAAGACTACTTTGTAGACCACACAACGGCAGTGTATCCACAAGCGGCAAGCGGAAGTGCTTTTAGCGCCTCTGCACTTGCAGTGACAGGCGACACTATAGCCGACATAACAGAGGATTTAGCGGCAGAGCAAAAGGCAAGGCTTTCCTATGACAATATCCTGCGTTTTTGCGATGACCCAGATGTACTTGACCCTATAAGATTTTTAAGAGAGCGCGAAGTCGTGCACTATCAAAGATTTGGCGAAGGCTTAAGAATAGCCACCGATAGACTAGATGAGAAAAACTTCTATGCCTTTAATCCGGGGTACGATAGAGTAATTGAGAATTGAGGATTGAGGATTGAGAATTAATTAAAATTGGGCGGATTTCCGCCCAATTTTTTAGTTATAACACGCCAAAGGCGTGATCCACACTTATTAATTATTACTTATTCATTATTAATTACTACCGTGCAGGCTATTTCTTTACATCTCACATAATTTATGTTATAATACCCTAGCCGAGTTCATATAAACCGAACCACGCCTAAAAATGCCCAAATTGCACCTCTAACTGCGTTATCCTCTTTGCAATACGCCAGTATTACTTCATCGTCTGCCTTGCTATAGGCACAATTTGGACGTTTTTAGGTCTAAAGATTTTCTGACAAATGGGTTCGGATTATATGAACTCGGCTAAAGTCATTTTAAAGTGGAGGTATTATGTACTGCTCTAATTGTGGAACTAAATTACAAGAAAGCGCTGAGCTTTGTCATATTTGCAATGCGCCTTGTATAGCTGTAAACACACCTCTTTTAAAGGTAATTAATCTCTGTAAAGATCACAAGAATAATTTCTCTTTAAAAGATATTAGCTTTACTATAAACTCGGGAGAGTTTGTCGCCGTTTTAGGCGATAACGGCTCGGGCAAATCTACTTTGATGTCTATTATAGCCGGTATGAATAATTTTGACAGCGGTCAAATATTATTTGATGATAAAGCTATAAATAAAGCGAGCAAAAAGTTTATAAGCTATGTGCCACAAGAACCTATACTTATAGATGACCTTAGTGTCAAAGACAACTTAAGACTTTGGCAAGGCATTTATTACATTAAAGATTTCAAAACGCTTTTAAGCCTCATACCTGACTTTTTAGGTATAGATAAAATGCTAAAGAAGAAAGTGAGTACACTTTCTGGCGGCATGAAGAAAAAACTATCTTTCGCCATAGCGCTTATAAATAAACCTCGTTTGCTGATACTCGACGAGCCATATGCCGCATTAGACAGCCATACTATAGACTGTTTAAATGAGTATTTAAGCAAACTTCAGGGTGTAAGCTTGCTATATTCCAGCCACGATGTCAATGAAGTTTCAAAACTTTGCAAAAGGGCAATTATCATCAAAGACGGCAAAATCACACAATCATAATTTTTTTTAGGAGGCAAGTACATCTATGTATTGCAAAAATTGCGGGAAACCAGTTCCCGAAAACACTAAATTCTGCACAAGCTGTGGAAATCCCGTTGAACAACAAACACCAGTGCAACAAGACAATGCTCCAGAGCAAAATAATTTCCAACCACAACAACCACAACAAACTTTCATTCCTCCAGCACCTCCAGTGCAAAATGGATATGATCAAAATAATTTTACATATCAAGAACCCGCTCCAAAGAAAAGCAACAAGAAACTAATTGCTATTTTAGCAAGCGCTGGCGGTGCTTTGCTGATAGCAGGCATAATCATTGCTGTAATGTTCTTTGTAAAACCTATGACAGGTGGAGTACCTGGTGCAGTTATAAACACACTTAGCACTATAGAGGATGAGAGCGAAGCTCTAGCAGACAGCTTACCTATTATAACTTTCTTTGAAGACTATTTTGAAGAGCCATATCAAATCGACTTTTCTTACCAAGGGTATACAGGCACGATAAACGGTGAGTTACTAAGCGATTTTGAAGAAGAAAAAATCAAAGTAGCCCTTGATGCTATGGGAATCGGCGGAGAGCTTTTGGTGTCTTCTGACTTACTTACCGTGAGCCTGCCATCTCTTTTAGGCGATGGTACCTATGGAATTAAAACTTCTGAAATAATAGACCTTTTCTCTGAGTATACAGGAATGGAGACAAGCACAACAGACTTCGATTTGTTTGACACAACAGATTTTGATACATTTGAGGAAATAGGCGAAATCACAGCTAAGCATTTTGATAACATCATAAACGATTTAGAGACCGAAGAACTTGGCAAAGAATCTCTTACTATTAATGATATCACTGTAGATGCAGACGGATATACTTTAAAAATTAGCAATGCTAAAATCAAGGCGCACCTTACAGCTTTAGTTGAAGAGTTATTTGCTAATCCATCTTTCTCAGCATTCCTTGAAGGATTTAGCCTAAGCTACTACTCAGCAAGTGTTACACCTTCTGAGCTTAAGCAAGAATTATTAGACGAAATTGCTCTTATTCCTGAAGAAAGCGACAATGACTCTGTCGTAAGCATTTACATTTATGATAACCGTGTTGTATCTTTTGTAGCAGACGACGGCTCTGAGCGCACAGAAATTCTACTTAACCCAACAGGCAAAATATTAGACTATGTCAAAGTAACAACTAACGCTTCTGTTACAACTATCACTACAACATTTGAAAATAATGTGCTTGATTTTAAAGCTGTTCACGAAGATTTATTATACGCTTATACATCAACCGTTGGTCTTATATACGACACAGCAGGCGATGCAGGTAACTTCACTTTCTACGACGACTACTCAAGCTTTACTTTTGACGTGGTAAGCAAAAGCGAAACCGAGCTTGCTATTGCTATTAATATAGACGATGAGGCCCTGACTTTAGTAATGGAAAAAGGCAATATGCCTGCCGACTGGTTTAACCAACCAACTGACTATCAAAGCCTAGAGGACTTATTGTCTCAGCTTATGGGGCTTAGCTCTGGTTTTGGATTTTAAGATAAGTTAGAGAGATTATGAAATATTTTTCAGCCGTATTTTTTAGTCAAATAAAAATAATAAAAGCGAAAATTTTGCTTATGTTTGCGATATTTTTATTTATTCTCGCATCTGCATTTTTCGCCTATCAAGTTTCAAACGAAAGCCTGAGTGAAAACCCACTCAGGCTTAATGTCGTTGTGGTGAACTTAGACGAAAGTCCGCAAACGGAAATTATACTAAATATGATACTCGCAAACGACTATATGAAAGAAAGTTTTAATATTCAATTTGTAACAAGTGAAGAAAGTGCAAACACCATGCTAAAAAGTGACGAAGCAAGTGCTAGCCTTGTTTTTCCGAACGGTTTTTTAATGGGAGTTTTCAGTGGAGATAACCCCTCGCCGACCGTGACCTTGAATTCATCAACGCCTTTAGAACAATTTTTCGTGAGAAGCTTTGCTGAAAATTTTGAGAATGTAATGGTAAGCTTGCAAAGTGGAGTATATACAGTTTTAGATTTTGCGACTCAAAACAATCAATATAGCGAACAACTTGTTTTAGATGTAAATCTAGACTATGCAATGAAGTATCTAAACCGCAGTACAAGCTTTCAAAATAGCGATTTAGAATATGTAGACGCTGTCGATATCGGCGATTTCTACACCACTTCAATTATCACCTTTCTTTTGTTTTTAAGTAGTTCTCTATTTTTTAAAGAGTTTAATCTACAAAGCAATTTACCTTTTTATAAATTTATAAACAAGAGTGGTCATTCGTATATTTCTCTTTATTTTATCAGGCTATCTGTAATTTTAATCTTGTATTTAATCATATTTTTAGCACTTTTCTTATTTAGTGGATTTAACTTAAATCCTCAGTCTTTTATTTCTTTATTAAACGGTACTACTCTTTTTGTCTTGCTACAAGCCGTACTATTTAATTTTTCCAAAAACTTTGTCGCAAGCGCACAGCTAAATATATTGATACACTCCTTGTTCTTGCTTTTATCGGGTGGAATAATCCCACTAGGCTTCATGCCTACTGCCGTGTCGGCGCTAAGCATAATATCACCTTACAGCTACCTATTCACTCTTTTTTCAAGCGGATTTGTAAAGGGCGATGCATTTTTAGATAATATAATTGTACTGGTTTTAAACCTTATTTTAACGGCAGTTTGCCTTTTACTACTAAAAAAGAATATGGAGGCGACTTACGCTAATGATTACATTTAAAATGTTCTTTACCGTGTTTAGTAAAAAACTTTTGAAAAATATCTTGTTCATGATTTGTCTGACACTTTTACCTATAATAGTGTTTTTCGTGTCCTCACTCTCTATGTCGGAGCAAAACACCAGTATAAGTGCAGGTATTTATCTTAGCGAGCAACATGAGCTTGAAAAGCAGGTAAGTAAAAATTTATTGCTAAACGCAAAATATAAATTCACCGTTTTTGACAGCTTGGATGATTTAGTCAAAAGTGTGGAGAGTGCAGAAGTCGACCTCGGCTATGTTTTTAATGAAAATTTTACTGCAAACTTGCAAAACGGAAAACTTAGTGAGTTGGTAACGGTCATTAAATACCCAAATAATCTATATCATAACTTTGTAAGCGAAGAATTATTTAGCGAAATTTTCAAAACAGCTACGCCGTATATTGCAGAGAATTTTTTAAATGGTATAAAATTACATTACCCATTAGAAAGTATAGAAAATTCTATAAATTACTACAAAAGCCTCGAAAACGCCTTTGAGATAGAAGTTTTATCGGCAGATTTTGGAAGCGACGAACAAAACAGCGGTAGTCTTCAAAGCTTATATGGAGTTATTTGTATATTTGTGTTTGCCTTGGCTTTTATATCAAACATGCAAGTAAGCGTAAGCAAAACTTTGTTTAAAACCAAGGTCTCGACCTTGCGCCTGAAAATATATTCTGTGTTGCCATTTTACTTTTTTTCACTCGTTTCGGGTTTAGTGTCGCTTGTAATTATAAACATCGTGCTCTCACCCACAGACTTTAGTTTGATGTTTGAATTTTTCAGACTTTTTGTTTACCAAATTTTGCTTCTTGCATTTTTCTTGACTTTGTCCTTATTTATAAACCGAGATGTTTTTTGTATACTTTTCCCATTTATACTTATTTTATTACTAATCACCCATCCGATAATAATCGACATCGGAGCTTTTGTTCCGAGTATAGAAGATTATCTTAAGTTTTTGCCAAGCTATTTTTATCTGAATTTTGTACCAGATTTCAGTATTTTGATAAGCTTTTTTAGCTGTACGCTACTAATAGCTATATTTAGGAAAAGAATTTGATTTTATTTTTGATTTTTTTCAAAAATTATTTGTCTTTTCACTTTGTTTTATGTTATAATACATCATATATTATTTTAATTAGGGGAGATAAAATGTTACTGCTAACCATTGTTTTTATTTGCAATACTTTCGCCTTTGCTCTAATCCTAGAGGAAAGATTTAAACTTTTAACCACTGCTATTTTTTACGCCTGTGGACTTGGCCTTTCTGCCATTACAAATTTAATACTTTCGGGCTTTTCTCAGACCGCCGAGAGTGCTGGATTTGTCGCCGTTTGTGTAAATGTGTTTTGGCTACTTATCATTTCGGTGTTTGTTTCATCAAACAACATCTTACAAAAGCTTTTAGTCGCTTTAATTCTTGTCACAAATTACACCTTTGTCGCAGACTTTAGCTTTGAGATGTTCGCCTTCATGCCTTTTGATACCTCTGGTATTTCTGGACTGCTCATAGCAAACGGCATATATATGTTGTTCACGCTAATCACTATAGCTTTCCTTGCAAACCCTCTGCACTACTTCTTTAGACGCTCTATTTCGCCGTCTAGCATGGTACTTTGCATTGTACAGTTTCTAGCACTTCAAATATCTTTAGGCTTTTTAAATGACATACTACTCACAAATTCATTTAATATTAGATTTTTCGCATGCCTTACATTATATATTTTCGTTATATTCTCGCTTCGTTCATCATATGGTGCAGCGATCTATAAGGTTAAAAATGTCACAAAAATGGCACAAAGCGAAGTCACCTCAGTGCGTGGCGACAACTTTAACACCATGTATGTAAACATCAATTCTTATAAAACAGTTAAGAAAAATCTTGACTATCAACTTGACAGAATTTCTGATATGGCAACCACTGGCAAAGTTCGCGAAATCCCATCTTATGTAGAGCTTGCAAAACAAAGCAATGCAAACTCTCCTCTGCTTGGAAACTACAGCGAAAACCCATTTGTCAACTCACTAGTCGCTACAAAAGTAGCATTTGCCAAGACAAAAGACATAAGTGTAGACGCAAATATATCTTTAACTGAATTTGATATCTCTGTTATAGAGCTATGTTTCATTATAAGTGAACTTCTTAATATTGGTATTTCAAGCTGTGAAAAATCAAGCAGCGCTGAAAAATTCGTCCATCTCACAATAGTTCCTGCGTCAAGACAACTTATCATTGAGGCAGTTTACAACGAGTCTGTTGCATCTAAAATTTCACTTACAAAAACACTAAAGAATAAAACTCTTTTCGGCATGGCTAACAGCCTTTTCGAAAGAAAGCATACAGAAGAAAAGGACAGTTTCGAAAATATCACAGAAATTATTGAGGAATACAGCGGTAGCCTTAGCATAACTCATTCTAACAATAGCGTTATAGCAAGAGTTGCAATAAACGATTAAAGGAGCATATAGATATGCATAGTAAATTCTCAAATGTTGACGTTCAAAATATTGCCGATAAGTTTGATATAGAAGGAAAGATAATCTCTGCAGAAATACATGAAGGCGGACATATCAATGACACTTTTCTAGTAAAAACTGATGTCCACCCTGTTTTTGTGCAAAGAGTAAACCACTTTGTTTTCCCAAATCCTGAAGAAATTATGGAAAATATGTGTGGTGTCACCGAGTTTTTGAGAGATAAAATGTTAAGGCTTGGAAGAAACCCGCTAAGAGAAACTATCACTTTAATTAAAACCAAAGATGGTGGAAACTTTTACAAAGATACACAGGGCAACTATTGGCGTTCTTTCATTGACATTGAGGATACAACGGCGCATTATTTTGCAACGTCTGTAGATATGCTTTATGAATCCGGTGCAGCTTTTGGAGATTTCATCAGCCTCTTAGGCGACTACCCAGCACACACGCTGCACGAAGTTATCCCTAATTTTCACAACACTGTTTCAAGGCTTGAACAACTTGATACAGCCGTTAAAAATAATCCTTTAAACCGTGTAAACGACATCAAAAACGAACTTCATTTTGTTGAAGAGAGAAAGAAAGACATGTCTATATTGATGGATATGTTAAACACTAAAACTCTTCCTCTAAAAGTTACTCATAACGATACTAAGATGAGCAATGTACTGCTCGACAACGACACAAACAAGCGTGTAGCTGTAATAGACTTAGACACTGTAATGCCGGGTGCTGTTGCATTCGACTTTGGCGACTCTATAAGAGCAGGTGCCACAACAGCCGCTGAGGACGAGGCAGATTTGGCTAAGGTAAACTTTAGTATAGAAATGTTCGAGGCCTATACAAAAGGCTTTTTAGAAGAGGCGGGCAATAGTCTTTCGCAAAACGAACTTCACTCCCTGTCTCTAGGCGCAAAAATAATGACATTTGAGGTCGGAACAAGATTTTTAGCCGACTACATAAACGGTGATATATACTTTAAAACAAAGTACCCCGAGCATAATTTAGTAAGGGCAAGAAACCAATTTAAGCTTGTGCTTGATATGGAAGAAAATATGGATAAAATGCAAGAAATAGTAAAAAAATACAGCGCTCACGAATGAGTGCTGTATTTTTTATAGTTGAGCTTTAAAGGTTTTACTAAATTTTTTTCAAAAAATTTCAGGT
>CAYJIA010000051.1:0-14739 GCA_964370115.1 uncultured Eubacteriales bacterium | reverse complement strand
CGCGCTAACAGGTGCACAAGTTGGAAACAACACAAACTACACAGTAACATTTATCCCAGGTGAGCTTACAATAACTGCACCAGCAGATACAATAACAATACCTGACGATGAAACACCTACAACAGATACACCAGACGAAGAAACTACTGAAATCCCAGACGACACAGTACCACAAACTGATGCGCCTGACGATGTTGTAATTGAAGACGAAGAACTACCACTAGCCGCAGGCGGTTCATGGAGCTTATTCGACCTTATTATGACAGTAGTAGCAGTAGTGCTAGCGCTAGGTTATCTAGTAGTAAGACCAAGAAAAGATGAGTATGAAACAGAGGAAGATAGAGAGCAAAGAAATAAAAAACGTCTATTCACAAGCCTAGGCTTAGCGATAATGGCAGTATTTAGCATTGTTCTACTTCTAATCACACAAGACTTTACAATGCCTATGATCGTGTTTGATATGTGGAGCATAGTATTTGGTGTGGTAGCTCTAGTTCAAGTAGTAGTAATGTTCTTCGTAAGAAAAAAAGACGATGAAGAAAACACAACTACACAAAACTAATAACTGAAAATCAAATATTGGTTTAACAAAAAAAGCGAGGCGTGAAGAAATTCACGTCTCGCTTTTTGTTGTTTTACAGTAGGTCAAGGGCTATGCTCTTGCAAGTTTTTTTGTGATTTGTTAGGATCTATAAAAATACAAATAAAGTTATTTTCTATTTTTTTTACTTTCACGTTTAGATGTATACATTTTACTGTCGGCAGTTTCTATAACTTTGCTTAGATTGTTTCCGTCGATATTTGATACAGCATATCCATAGCTAAATTTAATTTTCAAATTTACACCGCCAATAACAATCGGGTCAACTTGAATAGCGTCTAATCGTTGGCAGAAGTTCAATATTACTTCGTCACTTGTTGTCTTAGATAAAATGACAAGAAACTCGTCTCCACCCATGCGGATAATGAAATCTGTATCTCTTATTATACCCTGTAGTTTATTGCTAAAGGTAATCAGTACTTCATCTCCAACATCATGTCCATAAGTGTCGTTTATTGGTTTAAAATCGTTTAAATCTATAAAAATAGCAGTGTAATCTAGTTTGTCTCTTGCAAACTCATCTTGTAAGCGGTCTAATAACTTTCGGTTATTAACTCCGGTTAGTTTATCAAGATAAATTTCTTTATTTGCGATTTTTAATTTTGTTTCTATTCTTTTGATATATCGTGATACTAAGAAAGAAAGTAAATAGCCCACGACTAAGATTGATATAGTCACTAAGTAGATAAGAAAATTGCTTTTTTGTTCAATTGCAAATCTCCAATTACCGTTTGGAAGCTCAATTTCGACCCACTGTGCGTTAGCGGAATTAAAATTGCTAGATTCACTTATCAGCGTAGTGTCTAAGGAATTGACGCTTGCTGTGAATTGATAATTATACTCAGAGTTTTCAAAAACGGCAACGTTAATTTTATCAAGAAGTACGTCTTTGTCAACGACAATCGAGACAAAACCCCATAATTCATCGTCGATGTAAACCGCTTTCCTAGAAATAAAAGCTTCGCCGCCTTGTGTTAGCTCATAGGGGCCAGAGGTTACAACCTCACGGGTTTCCATCGCAAGATTGGCTTCGACGATTCTATCGGAAATTTCAAAAATATTATCGCCAATAATTGTTTCATTTCCCTCTACAGGATAGGTGTACGTGACAATGCCATCAGGCAAAATTGTGACATTTCTATAGCCGAAATCTTCGATAAGAGGCGCAAAAATAGCGTCTAGGTCGTCTGGTCCTCCATTGTCGTACACGGCAATAGTGATTTGTTCAATAATAGCGACACTATGCGATAAATTATGCAAAATCGATGTAACTTGCTTTTCGGTTTGTCCGACTAAGATATTTAATCGGTCTTTATTGTAATCGATTTGCAAATCCATCATAATGTATGCAAAAAAGGTATTTGCGATAATTAAAACAAGTAATATCAATCTAGAAATTTGAAATTTTTTCATAACTTGGCACCTCCTTAAAAAAACTTATAGTAAAAATAGTTAATACTTAGATGCGGATGTTAACTTTACATAGATTATAGCATATATGTTTATTAAAATTCAATATAATTTTTGACAAAAAAATACAATTTTCATGTTTCAATTATCTAAGTTAGACTAGGGTAACCAAGGTACATAAAGATTTAATAAGAAATAGATTGGATTTCATTAAATTTATAGCAATCAGAAGTTGCAAATGTTTGCATTTTATGGTATAATCTAAGATAATTTTTTATAAATTATATAGTATAAGAACAAAAAAACAAGGAACATTACTGAGTTTCGGAGGGAAAATGAGCGGCAATAACGAGAAATTTTTACAAGGTATGATCGAAAAATTAAGTATATTAAATGATGGAGAACTGTCAAAACATAGTTTTCTAAAAGAAATATGCCATTTTTTTGATATTTCGCATGCGTTTTTATATGAAACTGACCCACGTGGAGTCTTTTGTAAAAAAGAGCACTATGAGTTGGTAAATAATAATGCAGCACATTTTGAGCTTGATATGAAAGCTCTTTTGGGAGTGGAGCTTTTAAGCGAACTATGTTCAAGAAAGGTAGTTGTTTGTTCGGGAGATGATGATAAAAATAGATTAGAGGAAGCGCTTGCAGATGCTTTAAGCCTAAATACATTTGTAATTATCCCTATTTTAAATCAACACTATGAAATCGCAGGATTTGTGGGTATTGGTGATCGCAGGAAATTCGCAAGGGATGCAAAGGCTGAGATAACTAAGGCGTGCGCACTGTTGACTCTGCTTGCAAATACTGTAAAGCTTGAGATGTTTCAAAAAGGAATAGCAAAAACCGAGGCAGCTCTTAGCAATGTACTTGACCATATTGGCATTGATATTTATGTGAATGACTATTATACACACGATATTTTATATGTGAACAAATCCATGGCAGAACCTTATGGTGGTGTCGAAAAAATGAAAGGCAGAAAATGTTGGGATTCAATTTTTACCGATAAAACAGGGCCATGTGAGTTTTGTCCACAGCCAAAACTGCTTGATGAGAACGGTCAACTAAACAAAACCTATACTTGGGACTATGAGCGTCCGTTTGATAAATCTTGGTTTAGAGTTTTAAGCTCCTCTTTTGAGTGGACAGATGGTAGAATTGCGCATTTGGTTGCAAGTGTGGACATTACAGAGAATAAGAGAAATCAATTTTTAATTGAAAAACTTGCCCAGTACGACCACTTAACAGGCCTATTAAACAGGCGCAGTCTGCACGATGACATACAATCTTTTATCGCCGATGGAAAGGAATTTGGAGAAAAGTGGTATGTTATGTTTTGCGACCTTGATGGATTTAAAAGTGTTAATGACACATACGGGCATGAAGCGGGAGACGTGCTTTTAAAGGGTATTGCAAGCGACCTTAAAGAAATATGCTCTAAAGATATTAAGGCGTATAGGCAAGGCGGAGACGAGTTTGTAGTGCTTTTGAGAGATGATGGAACGAGAGATTATGTAGAGGAAGTCATAGACAATTTATTTAAGATATTTAAAAAGAAATACAAATATAATGATAGCGAAATAGGCTGTGGTTGTAGTATAGGTGTGGCGCACTATCCGTCACAGGCTGCTACTGCTAAAAAGATATTTCACCTGGCCGACTCCGCTATGTATACAGTTAAAAAAGAGGGAAGAGGTACAGTACGTTTTTGTTACGATGGAAAATTCCTTGATATGGAGACATATTTTGACAGTGTAGAAAAAAATTAACATATTATTAAAGAAAAGTACACTAATTTAGTGTACTTTTCTGTTGACTTATTGAAAGCGTAGCAGTATAATGGTGCCATGGCAATAAAAAACATTAGAAAGAGGAAAATATTATGAACTTAAAATTTGCAAACGGAAATTCAATTCCAATGGTTGGCTTAGGTGTATTTTTGTCAGAAGACGGACAAGAGACAGAAAATGCAGTAAAATGGGCACTTGAAGCTGGATATAGACATATAGACACTGCAAAAATTTATGGCAACGAAAAAAGCGTAGGCAAGGCCATGAAAGAAAGCGGAGTTAAAAGAGAGGATATATTCCTTACCACAAAACTTTGGAATGAAGATATCAGACAAGGTAAGGCTAGAGAGGCTTGTTTAAAAAGCTTAGAGGATTTAGGAACAGATTATATAGACCTATACCTATTGCACTGGCCTGTAGAGGGTAGAGTAGAAGCTTGGCTTGAGCTTGAAAAACTTTACAAAGAAGGACTTGTAAAAAATATCGGTGTAAGTAACTTTACTCAGGCACATCTAACAGAACTTTTAGAAAAAGCAACTGTTGTGCCTTGTACGAACCAAATTGAATCTCATCCAAAACTTACAAACACAGATTTAATTGATTTCTGCAAAGCACGTGATATAAGTGTAGAGGCATGGAGCCCACTTGGTGGTGGCACAACAGCAGCAGAACTTCTAAAAAATGAGACTTTAGTCGCTATTGGCGAAAAATATGGAAAATCTGCCGCCCAAGTCATAATCAGATGGAACTTGCAAAGAGACGTTATCGTGCTTCCAAAATCAGTTAATAAAGAAAGAATTATTCAAAACTTTGATGTATTCGATTTTGAACTTTCAAAAGAAGACATGGACGCAATTTTTGCAATGAACACAAATTCAAGAGTAGGTGCAGACCCAGATAACTTTAATTTCTAAAAAAATAAGTCGCAAATGATTTTACTTCATTTGCGACATTTTTTTATTTATTTAGCTATATTTTTAAAATGCTTTCGACCTGCTGTTAGGAAGATAAATGCCAATATGAAAAGGAATACCAAACTTAATACACCTAAAGAATCGCGTCCAGTCAAAAGCTTTATATTAGCAATTACAAGTGGGCCTAAAACTGCAGCAAATTTGCCGAAAATATCGAAAAATCCAAAATATTCGTTTGAACGCTCTGGTGGAATTAATTTTCCGAAATATGCACGGCTGATGGCTTGTATACCGCCTTGTACTGTTCCTACCATAAAGGCTAAAATCCAGAATAACATTTCAGAAAAAGCGATTGATTCTGGTGAATAATTGTTCTGCTCAACATTATAACCCATGAAAAAACCTACAAGGCAAATGCCTATGTATACAGAGATTGCGATATAAATCATTTTGATAGAGCCGAAATTCACTGCGAATTTACCGAAGATTATCGAACAAGGAACGGCAACTATCTGTGTTACGAGAAGTGCGAAAATCATACCTACAGAATCAAGTCCCAAAGTAGAGCCGTAAGAGGTTGAAATTGTTATTACAGTGTTTACGCCGTCTATGTAGAAAAAATAGGCAAGTAAGAAAAATAAAATCGCCTTGACTTTAAAAATGCTTTTTGCAGTATGTACCAGATTTTTTAAAGATGAAGTGACAATGCTTTTAGTAGGTTTGTCTATATAGTGAACTTGTTTTACATTTTTTATGAAAGGAATCGAAAAAACTAACCACCAAAGTGAGGTGAAAACTAAGACGATTTTTAATGCGAGTACATTTTCAAATCCCATGATAAGAAGAACTGCGATAGAGATGACAAATGCTATTGTGCTGCCACCTGTGTAACCCATGGCAAAGCCCCAAGAGGAAACTTTGTCCATTCTATCTTTGGTAGTGACGTCGGTCATGAAGGAATCGTAAAACAAATTGGCACCTGTAAAACCTATGTAGGACATTGTATAGCCCACAAGCATAAACATATAGTTGTCGGTAAAGGCATTAAATGCAGTAAAACCTACACCCAAGAATAAAAATACTGAAAATAATTTCTTCTTATATCCCTTATGATCTCCGAGTGCACCTAAAAACGGAGCGAGAAGTGCAACTGAAAATGTTGCGGCTGAGGTTCCAAAAGCCCACAAAACAACATTGTCTACACCTGCTGCCTGACATACAGATGCAAAATAGATAGGGAAGATAGCGGCCAAGATATTTGTTGCAAAAACCGAGTTTGCCCAGTCATACATGATCCAACTGCGCTCGGTCTTGGTGAATTTTTTTAACTTATCCATAATTTCCTCCAATTTATTTATATAATACTATAATCTCACAAATTTTCAAAAAAAGCAATAAAATTTTAAATTAAATTATGTAAAATTTAATAGAGTTGCATAGCAGTACTCTTGGTCAAAATCATTAATTTTCACAGGATAAATCCCACCTCTTAAATCTTTAGAAGAACTTACAAGCACGCTAGTGTAGTTTGCCGTGTGTCCTTCATATACGTTTTTCTTTACTTCTCGTTCAAATAAAACGGGGAAGCTTTGCCCGACGAGTGAGCGATTAAAGTCTAGCTTGTCGCTGTTGCCCTGTGCAATCATAAGTCGGCTGCGACTATCTTTTACAGATTTTACAATTTGCCCCTTCATTTCACATGCCTTAGTGCCCGGACGTTTTGAATATGCAAAGACATGAAGCTGTGCAAAGCCTATTTCCTTTACGAAGTTAAGGCTGCTTTCAAACTCTTCGTCAGATTCAAGCGGAAAGCCCACCATGACATCTGTTGTAATTGCAACATTTTCAAAGTGTTCACGCAAATTTTTAACAATGGTACGGTATTCGTCTGTATTGTAGTGCCTATTCATGCGCTGTAAAGTTTCGTCACAGCCACTTTGTAAGGAAAGATGAAACTGTGGACATAGTTTTTTGCATTTTGCCAGCCTTTTAATCACATCAAGTTCAAGCTTTTCGGGCTCTAAAGAACCTAGTCTTATGCGTTCTATTCCATTTATATTGCAGGCAAGCTCGACTGCGTCACATAAATCAAGTTCTAAATCTTGGCCATAGCAGGAAAGGTTGATGCCTGTTAGCACGACTTCTTTATAACCATTTTGTGCTAGGTTATTAAGCTCTTTTTCGATATGTTCAAGTTTCTTAGAGCGCACCCTGCCTCTGGCATATGGGATAATGCAGTATGAACAAAATCTATTACAGCCGTCCTGAATTTTTAGATAAGCCCTAGTTCTATCGCTAAAAGAAGAAATTTCCATGTCTTCAAATTCTTCGCCATTTTCATGACTTTCTATGTCAACAATGCGCTGTTTATGCGACAGAAAATCCATAATATGCTTTACAAGTCTTTTTCTGTTTGAGGTGCCTAGAATTATGTCGGCATCGTCTAGTTCTTGTGATTTTTCGGGAAATGCCTGTGCCATACAGCCGGTTAAAACCATCATGGCATCTGGGTTTTCTTTTTTAGCCTTTCTAAAAAGCTGTCTTACTTTCCTGTCGCTTGAAGCGGTAACTGTGCAGGAGTTGATTATTACGATATCCGACGGCTCGTCATTTTGTGCCTGCATTATTCCTGATTTTTCAAGCATTGCTGAAAGCGCTTGTGTTTCGTATTGGTTGACCTTGCACCCCAAGGTCACGGTTGTAAATTTCAAAATTAACCTCTTTCTTCGTGTTCGTCGAGTTTTGTGTGAAGTTCTTCCCACAAATTAAGTAGTCTCTCATTTTCCTCTTTTAATTCATGTAAAGAGTTTGTAAGCTCAACCGCCTTTACATAGTCGGTAGAGACTTCGGGCAAAGCGAGTTGCTTCTCTAGTTCCTCAATCTTTAAATCCGTACATTCTATGTCGGTTTCACACTGGGTAAGCCTATTTTTTAGCTTTCGTATCTCTGCTTTCTTTTCTTTATTTAGCTTATATTCGTTGACCTTGACCACAGGAGTGTCTGGCTCTAAAACTTTACTGGACTTTGCTTCAAGGTAACTATCGTAGTTTCCTTCATATACAGTTATACTATCGTTGTTAAGGTAAAATACTTTACTTGCAAGTTTGTTAATTAAATACCTGTCATGAGACACCACGAGCATTGTGCCGTCGTAATCTAAAAGTGCAGACTCGAGTGCCTCTTTAGAGTTGATGTCCAGATGGTTGGTAGGTTCGTCTAAGATTAAAAAATTAGTGCTATTAAGCATTAGCTTTAGCAGTAGAACCCGTGCTCTTTCGCCACCACTCAAACCGCTGATAGGCTTAAATACATCTTCTCCTTTAAATAAAAATACGGCAAGTGCGCTTCTGACTTCTGTTTGGGTCATAGACGGGTCAAGCTCCCATATCTCGTCAATTACACTGTTTTTAGAATTAAGATTATCTTGAGACTGGTCGTAGTAGCCTGTGTCGATATTCGAGCCAAATTTCACACTGCCTCCACTACTCTCGTAAATTCCCAAGAGAATTTTTAGTAAAGAGGTCTTTCCACAGCCGTTAGGGCCTATAAGAAATATTCTGTCTTTTCGGTATACTTGCATAGATATATTTGAAAAAATATCATTTTCACCAAAAGAGAGGGCTAAGTCCTCTACAAAAAGAACATCGTTTCCACCACGACGGCTGAGATTTAGATTAAACTCCATAAGTTCGTCGCTTCCCGGTGGCTTTTCTAAAGTCGCCTCTAGACGGTCGATTGTTTTTTGTTTTGACGCGATAGTCACATAGTTTCTTTCACGGTTAAAGCGCCTTTGCTGAGCTATTATGCCCTCTATGCGTGTGATTTCCTTTTGTGTGTTTTCGTATACTCTTTGCATAGATAAAATACGCTCTTCTTTTTGCGCGAGAAATTCGGAATAGTTACCTTTGTATTTATAAACTGCATTTCCAGACAGCTCAAAAGTACGGTTTGTCACCTTGTTTAAGAAGTATCTATCGTGGGAAATTACGATAAATGCACCTGAGTAGTTTTTCAAAAAATCCTCTAGCCACTCTGTGGACTGTATGTCTAGATGGTTGGTAGGTTCGTCCAAAAGTAAAAGGTTTGCACCACCTAAAAGCATTTTTGCTAGTTGCAATTTCGCCTTTTGGCCACCGCTTAAATTTATTACTTTTTCGGCAAGTTGACTTTCGCTAAAACCTAAACCAAGCAAGGTAGTTTTAACTCTGTTTCTAAATGTAAGCCCGTCTAAATCGGCAAATTTGTCGTTTATTTGAAGCTGTAAAGTTATTAGCTTGTCGAGCTCTTTTTTGTCATTTGTATGAGTTAGTTTTTGTGTAATATCTTCAAGTTCTGTCTCAAGCCTTAAAGTTTCGGAAAAAACACTTAAAACTTCGTCGTATGCGTTTATCTCGGGGTCTTTGCACACATGTTGCTCCATGTAGGACAGCTTGCAGTCTTTAGCGAAAATGCAAGTTCCGTCATCGCTGTCGTATTCTCCTGTTATAACTTTAAAAAGTGTAGTTTTTCCTGAGCCATTTATTCCGACAAGGCCTATACGGTCATTTTTTTGGACTTCAAAGCTTATATTTTCTAAAATCGTATCCACTGAAAACATCTTTTTTATATTATTAACTGTCAGTAAAGCCATAGTATCTCCATTCAAATAAAAATAGTTAATATGATTATAATAAAAATTTCTCTTGAAATCAAGAGGATTTGCGATATAATAAAGAAAAGAAATGAGGGATAGCTATGGAAATTGGAATTTCAACTGCCTGTCTTTATCCCAAAAAGACAGAGGACAGCTTTAAAGAATTGATAAGTTATGGGTATAAAAATTTTGAGATGTTTGTAAATGCACATAGTGAGATAGATTTGAAATTTTTAAAAGAGATGAAGAATATAGCAGACAATAGTGGTGTAAAGTTTAAAAGCTTGCATCCTTTTGAGTGCCTTCTAGAAGCAATGATGTTTTTTTCTAATTATGAAAGAAGGTTTGATGAAAGCTGTGATAATTATAAAAGGTATTTTGAGGCTTGCAGGTATTTAGGCGCAGATGTATTTGTTTTTCACGGAGAGCACAGGGGAAAACACGGTGGATTTTATAATGACGAGAACTTTTATTTTGAAAGGTATAAGAAACTTTACGATATAGCAAGACAGTTCGATATTTACTTAGCACAGGAGAATGTGCAGTTTTACAGGAGTGAAAATGTAGAGTTTATAAGGAAGATGAAAAATGCACTTGGTCAGAGCTGTCGATTTGTGTTTGATATAAAGCAGGCGAGGTTGTCAAATCAAAATTCAACCTTGATGATAGAGGCTATGGGTGAAAATTTAATACATCTTCATATGAGCGACTGTAAAGCAAATGAGCTTTGTCTTCTTCCAGGAGAGGGCGAATGTGACTTTAACGAAATTTTACAAATGGTAAAAAAATACGGTTTTGACGGAGTTATTTGCACCGAAGTGTATGCAAGCACCATAAAAAACAGTGAAAATTTGATAAAAAGTAAAGAATTTATGCAAAAAACCCTTCAAATGTAAAGTAAAATGCACTTTTTTCTTGCTTTTTTGATAAGTATTGTAGTATAATGTCCATATAGTTTGACAGCTGTGTTTTTAATATATGGTATGTGTCATGCTAAACTTTGGAGGTGGAAATTATGAAATGCCCATATTGTGCTTATGAAGAAAGCAAGGTAATAGACTCAAGACCTACAGACGAGGGCGAAAAAATCAGAAGAAGGAGAGAGTGTCTTAAATGTACAAAAAGATTTACGACTTATGAAACAATAGAGACAGTACCTATTGTTGTTATCAAAAAAGATAAATCAAGAGAGACATTTGACAGAAATAAACTTCTAAATGGTTTGCTTCGCGCTTGCGAAAAAAGACCAGTATCACTTGATACACTTGAGAAAATTGTAGACGAGATCGAAAACTTACTACAAAATTCACTTGATAGAGAAATCCAATCACAAATTATCGGTACTTATGCTATGGAAAAACTTAAATCTGTAGACGAGGTAGCCTATGTAAGATTTGCATCGGTTTATCGTCAATTTAAAGATATTAACACTTTCATGGATGAGCTTAGCAAAATTATAAATGCCAGAACATAAAAATTATCGCAAATGATTTTTCATTTGCGATAATTTTTTTTATTTAAGTTTTAGCTATTTCTTTCATATAAAATACTCAAATAATTATTATGGACTTCGGTATAGTTTTCAGAAATTTCGAGCAGCACCGCTTCGTTTGAAATACTGTTTTTGACACTTGGGATTAACACCCATTTAGGAGGACTGTCTTTAAAGAACTGCTCAATTTCTTCAAATATGTGACTGTCGTTTTCTCCTTGCCAATCTTGCAGAGTAAAGTACTTAAAACACGGAGTTACATTTGCCTGATAAAACCATTTTGCATCAATATTATATCCGAAAATTTCATCTCTTTCGTCTTCGGGTATATTTTCCATAGTTTCTAAAACCTGTGCGTCGTAATTGTCTTTTTCAAGGTAAATTTTGTAAAGTTCGTCAGACAAAATAATATTTGCGACTTGCAGCATGATAAGGAGCAATATACTTGCTACAAAAAACAAGTTGCTATATTTTGATATAAAGTCATTTAAGGATGTTGGTAGAAATTTAATTATCATTATTATGCTAAACATGAAAACTGGTGCGAGAAGTAGAAGGTAATGTCTAAATGGATATCCAGATAGGTTCACAGCCAGGGCAGATGTGAGTGCACTTACTGCGATAAAAGCACCATAAAATTTCTCTTTGTTTTTTACGCACAGTATAAATGCTAAGGCAGAAACTGCCAGAGCTAATAAGAAAAAAGGGTTAGTGATAAAAACAAAGCTTGTTGCTCCAAGGTTTTCGCTGTACATAAAGTTATATAGTATAGATGCGTAGAACATATCGTAGAGCGCACCGTTTATGTAAAAATATATAACTATAGGAAGTGTCACTGTGAGTATTCCGCAAAAACCTAAAAGTACACATTTTAATGCGCAAATTAAGTTTTTAGGAATTAGATAAATTAGCATTATTACTATTATGGATGCCACTGTGGTCACGTTGTTTACACGGCTAAAAAATATTAAGGCAAAAAGGACACCGAGCAAAAATGCAAATTTATTTATATTTATAACTTTATCAGATTGCTTTAGCTGCTTTACAAACAAATAAATCCCAATAAGTGAGAAGAGGTTAGAATACTCTTCAGTGAAATTTCCGTTTGAAATTGTAAGCATAAAATAGAAAAGATATGCTATAGCGGGGAAGATGGCAAAATTTTTTGAGAGTAAGAGTAAAGAAGTTTTGTATATTAAAATTAGACTGACAAGTAAAAATACAACTTCAACAAGCCAAACACCGAATGTGCCGTTTATAAATATTTGAGGTATACCATTTAGGAAAAAAATGAGCGGTCCCTTATGGTCGAATAAATCGGTATAAAACACACCGCCTTGAGGGAGTAGTCGCCCGATAAGTAAGAATATAGCGCTGTCGTCTCCTATAAGGCTAAATATTGGACTTGTCATTGGTAAAAGGAACAAGCAGACAACTGAAGTGAATGCAAAAAGTATAGAAGGTTTAATCAAGTGCTTTTTCATAGTAGGTCCTCTTATTTAGAATTTTTCAAACTATTGATTATAGTCTTGATGTTCGGCGAGTTTCCGTACATTAAGACGCCTGCACGGTAAATTTTTGCGGCAAGCATTCCAATTAACCACACACTCACACATAAAATAGCCACAGAGATTAGTGCCTCTATACTAGATGCCTCGCCCATTGTGAGCCTTGTGAGCATTGCCATAGGCGATGTGAAAGGTACATATGATGCAACTGTTAAAATAGTGCTGTCGGTATTTCCGCTTGATGTAGAGAAAGTAACGATAAAGAAAGATATGATGAAAATTATAGTGATTGGAAACGCAAGGCCGCTTACATCTTCAACTTTTGAGGCGAAAGACGCCGCTGCACCGTATAGGAAAGCGTATAGGAAAAATCCTAGAACAAAGAAGATGAAAGTATAAATTAAAATTTCCGGTGACATTCCAAAAATTGTGTCAACTAGTGGTATGTCGGCGAAATAAGATTTGTTTATGTTATAAGAAAGCACTGTGCCACCTAAAATAACTACAAGCTGTATAAGTCCTGCAAGTGCTGTTGCGAATATTTTGCCAAACAATAAGGAGTTTGGTTTTGCACTTGTCACTAAAAGTTCCATTGCACGAGAGCTTTTTTCTGTTGCAACTCCCATGCAAATAATTTGGCCATAAAACAAAACCAAAAAGTAAAGTAGGAAAATTATAGCCTGTGTATATAGGAAATTTTGGCTTTGGTCGACACCAAGCTCGATTGTAGCTATAGTTGAACTTGTATTCAAAATATTTATAGCCTCATCTTGTGGTACATTATACTGTGTCAATGCATTAATTTTATAATATTCATTTAACATAGAGGATATCATGTATACTTCGTTATCATAAAGCCCACGATTTTTAAGGACTGCTGTGATATCGTCGATAGAATTTACCAAAAGTCCTAACTGATACTCTCCGCTTTCGACAGCTTGTTTGATTTCATCGAGTGATTTATCGGTTTTTTCGGTTTTGATTTCTATGTCTTCAAAAGTGCTTGTAAGCCAAGCGAAAATTTCTTCGTCGCTGTTTATTAAATAGGTATCAAAATGCTCTTCACTTACTTGCTCAGATGGTTCTTCTACAGGAGCTCCCGGTTCAGTTGGATCTGATGCAAAGCTTTGTGAAATCCTTGGTGCAAACATCAAGCCCGAAAGAATGACGGCGCAAACCAAAGTGAAAATAACAAACGACTTCTTTTTTATAAACTGCATTAGTTCATATTCAAATATTGTCCAAAAATTATTCATATTACCCTCCTATATAGCGTCTTTAGTGTACTCGATAAAAATCTCATTAAGTGAGGGCTCAAGCACATTAATTCTGTCTATGTCGTATTTCCCTAAAAGCTCACGCATTACAGGAAGTTTTTGGTCGGGTGAGTTTAGATTAAAAATCACTCTGCCTTTTTCAAATTCGCAGACATCTTTATAGTCAGATAAAATAAGATCATTTTTGTCAGAGAAGATTTCAAGTTTATTTCTTGGATAATTTCTTATAATTTCAGATAAACCTCCGTGAAGCTTAATTTGTCCCTCGTTGATTATTGCAATGCTTGAGCAAAACTCTTCTACATAGCTCATCTGATGGCTTGAAAAGAGTACGATTTTTCCGTCTGTAATTAACTCTTTTACAACATCTTTTAAAAGCATAGAGTTAACAGGGTCAAGTCCTGAAAACGGCTCGTCGAGTATTACCAAATCGGGATTTGCTGAAATTGCTGTGATGAGCTGAATTTTTTGCTGATTACCTTTTGATAAGGTGCTAAGCTTTTTATTTTTATGTTCGCTCATCTCTAAACGCTCTAACCAATACTCTACAGATTTTACTGCATCAGATTTTGATACGCCTTTAAGTTTTGTAAAATACACGAGTTGGTCAAATATAGAAACTTTGGGGTAGAGGCCTCGTTCCTCGGGTAAATAACCAAATTTAATATTTTTTCTATTTATTTCTTTTCCGTCTATTAAAACAGTACCGCTGTCTTGTAAAAAGACTCCCATGATTATTCTTATAGTCGTGCTCTTGCCGGCGCCGTTTCTGCCAAGAATTCCCAGTGCGTCGCCACTTTTTGCGCTAAAACACACATCGTGTAATACTTTTTTACCGCTAAAACTCTTGCAAATATCTCTTATTTCAAGTGTCAAAAATATCCCTCCAAATTGTTTTTTTAACATTATAGCATAGCCTGAAAATATTAGCAAATAAGAAAATAAAAATTTTTTTCAAAAAAGTGTTGACATTTATCAAAATACCGTGTATAATTGCAAATGTTCTCACGAGAACAGCCAACAAACGCTGGTGTAGCTCAGTTGGTAGAGCAGCTGATTTGTAATCAGCAGGTCAGGGGTTCGAGTCCGTTCACCAGCTCCAATT
>CAYJIA010000050.1:0-15649 GCA_964370115.1 uncultured Eubacteriales bacterium | reverse complement strand
ACCTATGTGTTTGCCCCTACAATATTTTCACTCTTTAGTTCCTTAGCTTCCTTGTACAAATCCAAAACTTGTGTTAAAATAAGGTATAACAAAATTAAAGGAGTTTTATACCTTATGAAAATCGCACCCTCTGTACTTGCCGCAGATTTCACTAATTTAGAAAGTGAAATGAAAAAAGTCCAAAATGCGGATTATTTACACCTTGATATTATGGACGGACATTTTGTCCCTAACATCAGCTTTGGCCCCGATGTGGTGGCTCAACTAAAAACAGTAAGCGATGTCACATTTGATGTGCATTTAATGATATCACACCCACTAAAATACCTAGATGTAATGGCAAATGCCGGTGCCGATATCATCTGCTTTCACGTAGAATGTGGCGACGACCCAAAAGAAGTCATAAAAAAAATCAAAGAGCTTGGCAAGCTTCCTGCCATGTCGCTAAAACCCGGCACCGACATAAAGGCTTTAGACCCTTATATAGACGAGCTTTTCATGGTTCTTATAATGACAGTTGAACCAGGCTTTGGCGGACAAAAATTCATGGAAGACCAGCTGTCTAAGGTGAGATACCTAAAAGAAAATTACCCAAACGTCTTGATAGAGGCTGACGGTGGCATAGGCAGTGGCAATATCGCCCTTTGCAAAGAAGCAGGTGTAGACATCTGTGTTGCAGGCACTGCGGTATTCGGCGCAGAAAATCCATCCGAGGAAATCAAGCTTTTACAAAGTTTTTAATGGGAAAATTTAAAATTTTATCGTAGGGGCGAACCTGCGTGTTCGCCCGAAACTAATGGTAAAATCCAGGGTTTCGGGCGGTCACATAGGATCGCCCCTACATTTGTCTGTCAATTTAACGAAAATTATTTTATTACGTCACAGACCCTTGGGGTTTGTGTAGACCGAAGTTTTAGAAAACTTTTTTCTTTCAAAAAGTTTTCTCTTTTGCACTTTGTGCAAAATTCACTTTCAAAAATGCGCTTCTCATGATAAGATTTCGCTTTTTGTGAAAAGCGACTTAGGGCCCTGCCCTAAGCACCCGAAATTTTTTGTAAAAAATTTAGTAAAACTTTTTCATCTTACTTTACTCAAACTGGGAATTATAAAGTTTTGCATAGCTTTCGCCTTTTTTCATCAGGCTGTCATGTGTTCCTTTTTCCACTACCTCGCCATTTTCCATAAGTAATATTAAATCGGAGTTTCTTATCGTCGACAATCTGTGTGCTATTACAAAACAGGTTTTATCCGCCATGAGGAGCTCCATTGCTTTGTGAATTTTTATCTCTGTTCTGGTATCCACGTTTGAAGTAGCTTCGTCAAGTATTAGTATTTTAGAGTCATTGAGCATCGCCCTTGCAATTGTTAAAAGCTGTTTTTGCCCTTTAGACAGGTTTACGCCGTCGTCGTTTAATATGCAGTCATAGCCCTCTGGCAATGTCATTATAAAGTCGTGTATATCTACCGCTTTACAGGCATTAGTTACGTCTTCTTTTGTGGCCCCCTCTTTGCCGTATGCAACATTTTCAAACACTGTGCCCTCAAAAAGCCAAGTTTCTTGAAGCACCATGGTATACGCCTTTCTAAGGCTGTCACGAGTGAGGTTTTGTATGTTTTTTCCATCTATGAAAATTTGCCCTGCATTTATGTCGTAAAATCTCATGAGCAGATTTACAATAGTTGTCTTTCCCGCCCCCGTGTGGCCGACCACTGCCACCTTACTGCCTTTTTTGATATCTAGGCTAAGGTTCTTTATTATTTCTTTTTCAGGCACATAGCTAAAATACACCCTGTCAAATTTCACATTGCCCTGCACGTCTTTTAATTCTTTTGCATTTTTACAGTCCTCTTTTTCTGGGTCGGCGTCAAGCACCCTAAAAACCCTGTCGGCAGCCGACAAAGCAGAGGCTAGCTCGCTTAAAATATTTCCAATTTCATTTATAGGACCTGTAAATCTTCTTGAATACAATATAAAAGACGAAACATTTCCAAGGCTTAGACTGCCTAGTATAAAAAATATTGAACCCACAACGCTTATTACCGACAAAGAAATATTGTTCACAAAGTTCATGCTAGGTCCTATTACGCAGGCGGCATAATCTGCCTGATAATACGCCTCAACCGCGTCGTCGTTTTTCTTTGCAAATTTCTGAAGCATTATATCTTCACAGTTATACGCCTTGACTGTTTTTGTTCCCGAAATAGTCTCCTCTATAAATCCGTTCATTTTAGCAAGTGCCTTTGAGCGCTCTCTAAATAGAGGTCTTACTACCTTGCTTCTTCTCACCGCTATGAAAACTGAAATAGGAACAGTTACCACAAAGACAAGTAGTAGTGCCGGCGAAATAAATGCCATTGCAATAAGCGAGCCTGTGACCGTTATAAGACTTGTGCAAATCATCATCAAATCCGACGACAAAGAGGCGTTAATCGTGTCTATGTCGTAGGACATAAGGCTTATAAGCTCTCCTGCCTGTATTTTATCAAAATAGCTAACGGGAAGATTTGAGAGCTTCTCAAACACGTCTTTTCTCATTTTATAAACTATTTTTTGGCTGAGTTTAATCATAACCAAAGACAAAATATATCCCAAAACACCTGACCCAGCATAGACTACTACCAATAGAACACAGTAGTAAATGACTGTGTTAAAATTCACATTCCCCTCACCTTTTGCAATTGCGTCTATCGCAAGACCTGAAAACTCAGGGCCTAAAAGCGCCAAAATATTTGCGCTAAATGTCAAAATCAGTGCAATTATTACGAGCGCTTTGTTTTGTATTACATATTTACCAAGTCTTAGGAAAATGGCAGATTTTTTAAGTTTAGTCTTTTCTTTTTTCATCATGCCACCTCCTCGACTTGTGATTTTAATATTTCTTTGTAGACTTCGCAGGTTTCAAGTAGGTCGGCGTGTTTTCCATAGCCCACTACCTCTCCCTTGTCTAAGACTAAAATTTTATCTGTATGCTTTATAGAGCTTATCCTTTGCGCGACTATTATAGATGTAGTTTGTTTTAGATAGGTCGATATGGCTTTTCTTAAATTCGCATCGGTTTTATAGTCCAGCGCGCTTGAGCTGTCGTCCAAAATTAGTATCTCAGGGCTTCCTGCAAGCGCTCTTGCTATTAGTATCCTCTGCTTTTGACCTCCGCTAAAGTTTGCGCCCTTAGAGTCCAGTTTATGTTCAGTCCTAGTGTCTAGGCTGTCAACAAACTCTTTTGCCTGCGCAAATTCTATCGCTTTTTCAATTTCTTCTTTTTCTATATTTCTTTCAAATCTTATATTTTCATAAATAGTATCCGCCATTAAAAAGTCGTTTTGAAATACCACTCCTATGCTCTTTCTAAGCTCTTTTGGAGAAAGCGAGCGTATGTCTTTTCCGTTTATTCTAATGCTCCCGCTTTGTGCATCGTAAAATCTTAAGAGTAGCTGTATTATTGTGGATTTTCCGCTTGCTATAGAGCCTATTATTCCAAGGCTTTCGCCTTTTTTTAGGGTAAAATTAATATTTTTTACCACATCTTCGGTGTTGTCCTCTTTATAATACGAAAAACTTACATCTCTAAACTCTATAAAGTTCTCGGTTTCTTCCTGTTTTATTTCCTCTATTTTTAAGTCTTCTTCACAGTTAAAAACTTCTTCAATTCTAGAAATAGATGCACTTGCCCTTGAAAACATTATAAAAATTCTGGTAATCGCAAGAAGTCCCATTGAAACTATTGTAAAGTACGACATAAATGCTATGATTTTTCCTGCCTGTGATATTCCAATATTCACCGCATATGCTCCCACTGCGATGACACAGGCTATGCCTAGGTTTAAAAGCAAGGTGACCGCAGGATTGGTAATTGACATTATCATGCCAGCCTTTCTCTCGCTTTGTGTCACATCAAAATTTGCCTTGTCAAATTTTTCTTTCTCATGTTCTGTTTTCGATAAAGCCTTTATAACTCTTATACCTTGATAATTTTCCCTAACATGCCTTACCAGTACATCTACCTTTTTTTGCACTTGCTTGTACATTGGCACACCTTTTTTTGACACGAAATACACCGTAATCGCGATAAAAGGTAGTGTAGCCACCATTACAAGACATAGAAGCGGATCTAGTGTGAGCGTTGCAAATATTCCTCCTACAAGCAAAATCGGCGCCCTTATGCCAATTCTTTGCACCATTCCTATGGTTTGGTGTACGTTATATGTGTCTGATGTAAGCCTTGATACTAAAGAAGCTATCGTGAAATCGTCTATTTGTTTACAAGACAGATGCTCAATTTTTTCAAACAATTGGTATCTTAAAGTCTTTGTGATATCTCTAGCAACGCGCGATGCCATTCGGTTTGCCACTATGTTTCCCAAAATCGACACTACCGCGGACAATAGCATTATTCCTCCCCAAAGTAGTATTAGGTTCATATCCTTAGTCGGCACAAGCTCATCGATAATCATTGCAAGTATCCATGGTATTACAAGATCCATTGCAGTGCCTATTATTTTTATCGTTAAACCTAAAAAAAGCCTTGTCTTATAGGGTTTAAAATATTTTAGCAAAAATTTCATAAATTTAGCACCCCTTTATTTTTTTTACGTATTTCATGGCGTTATCTAGTACTTTTTGTGTCATTTTGCAGTACAGTTCTTTTTCACTGTCGCTAAAGCCCTCTAGCAGCGCCTCTTTCCAAGTTGATAGGCATTCCTCAACAACGGGTAACACCTCATGCGTTTTGTCGGTAGGATATAATCGAATTATACGCCTGTCTTTTTCGCATTGCTCTCTTGTTAAATATCCGTGCTCTTCAAGATATGCAACATTTCTTGCAATTGTGCTTTTATTTAACAATAAAAGACAAGAAAGTTTATCTTGAGAGATTCCCGGATTATCTGCAACGCTTGATGCGCAGTTTAAAAAGCAGATATCTATATTTTTATTGTGGTGAAGCTCTATATGCTTTACCACTTTGTCACAGTGTCTAATGTCTCTTATACTTCTTAATAAATCCATGATTTACCTCTCTCTTTTAAAATCTCAAATTAGTGGCAACCGCAATAGTTGCATATGCAACTATTATAAAATAATATTTTTCTTCTGTCAATAATTCTCCACTGCAAAAATGGAAAAACTTGGGATTTTTCAACTTTTTTCTTTTGCGCAATTAACAATTTATTCATACAACCAAACAAAAATATGAATAATTCATACATTTTATGGCATAATTCACTAATATTTTATAAATAACTTAGCAAATTTTATAGGATATTATGTTGCTTTTTCCTGTAATTAGTTTATAATAAGGGTATACGAATAATTTGTATTTTTCTATATCCCAAATATTATACGATGGCTGAAAGGAGAGGTATCTATGATTAAAAACGAAAGCAGACTTAGCTCAAAATACAAAGTAGTAGTAGACGACATTTATGAAAAAATAAAATCAGGTTTCTACAAAAAAGGCGACAAACTCCTCTCTGAGCATATACTGGTCGAAGAGTACGGCTTTAGCCGCCAAACAATTCGCCACTCGCTTGAGATACTCGAGGCACAAGGAATACTCGATAGAAAAAGAGGACGAGGCACCTATATTGTCGGAATTTGCGCAAGTAGGGCGAGAACCCACACCATAGGAGTTATAGTACCTAGTATTTCGGACACCCTTACAGCAAAACTGATATCCGGAATCGAAACTCATCTTGAGGCACACGGATATACACTCATGTTAGGACTTACAAGGGGTAAAAGTGATGTTGAAGCCAAAATATTAAAGTCGTTTATGGAGAAAAAGGTCGATGGATTGATAATAAAAGGAACCAGATCCGCTTTTCCTACTGCAAACCACAAATTACTTGAACTTGCCATAGCAAAGCAAATACCTATTGTTTTTGTTGACGACAGCTATGACGAGTTTGAAGACATCGTCTCTGTATGCGCCGACGATTATAAAGCGGCATACGACCTTACTAGTTACCTTATAAAACAAGGTTGTAATAAAATAGGCGCTATTTTAAAATCTGACGATGTAAAAGGACAAAGAAGATACAGCGGATACTGTGCCGCATTGGCAAGTCACGCAATAAAGATTGAAGAAAATAATATTATATGGTATGCTACTGGTGATGAGAGCAAACTCGAAAAAGAAGAAGCTATAAAATTTTTCATGAAAAGCTTTAGGCACTGCGAGGGTATTATTTGTCAAAACGACACCATTGCCGCCCATGTAATAAAAACCATGTTGGCTCATGGTATGATGATACCAAAGTATAAAATGCTTTGCGCCTTTGATGGCACCGATATATCTAAATACTGTGCAGTTTCCATAACTACTATGGACCACTCAAAAAAAGATATGGGTGTGCTTGCCGCAGAAAAACTACTCACCTGTGTAGAAAATAACTGCGATGAAAAATCTGTGGAACTTCCTATGGAGCTTGTTATTAGAAATTCAACAGGATAAATTAAAGGTAGGATTAAAACCATGAAGATTGTAAAACTTTCACCCGCTTTTAAAGACTATATATGGGGCGGTACTAAACTTAGGGACGAGTATCTTAAAAATTGTGATTTACTAAGAATTGCAGAAAGTTGGGAGCTTTCCACCCACAGCGCCGGACAAAGCTGTGTGTCGGGCGGCCCCGACCATGGTCTTAGTATTTTAGACTGCGTAAAAAAATACGGCGATGAAATACTTGGCGACAACTGCAAAAGTTTTAAAGATTTTCCCGTGCTTATAAAATTTATAGACGCAAAAAAACCACTATCGGTTCAAGTTCACCCAGACGATGAATACGCACTAAAAGTCGAGGGCGAATACGGCAAAACCGAGATGTGGTATGTAATGGACTGCGAAGAAGGCTCTAGTCTTTATTATGGATTAAACTGTGAAGTCTCAAAAGATGAGTTTTTAAAAAGAATTAAAGACGACACCGTCACAGAAGTTTTAAATGAAGTGAAAGTAAAAAAGGGTGATGTGTTTTTCATAAATGCAGGAACCGTTCACGCAATAGGTGCTGGAATTTTAATTTGCGAAATACAACAAAACTCTAACACGACTTATAGAGTATATGACTATGCAAGAAAAGACGATAACGGAAATTTAAGAGAACTTCATATAGAAAAAGCCTTGGAAGTATCCGATTTAAAACCCGTAGACGAAAGCACATCTTGTTATAATACAAATAGATTTGATGCTTACGAAGAGACAATGCTTGCCGACTGCAAATACTTTAAAACCACGAAATATAGTGTAAATACCGAAATTTCTTTAAATATCGATAAAACTTCTTTTGCATCAATTATTATTTTAGATGGAAAAGGATGTATAAAATCGGGTGAAACTCTCCTACACTTTAGTAAAGCGGACAGCATTTTCGTTCCTGCTAATAGCGGTGAAATAAACATAAGCGGTAAATGCAGTTTCGTCTTAACAAAAGTATAACTTTGAAAGGGTTGGTATTATGAATAGCAGATCAGACAAACTTTTAGCCTATCTTGACAGTTGGAAGACTTGTGTAAGAGATAATTATGATGAGCTCTTTGACAAAAACGTCCTTTACCATACTTATGGAGAAGACTACGAAGGTATCGACGAGCTTAAACAATGGTTTGACGTTTTCCACGAAGACGGTAGAATCATCTCTTGGACAGAGGTTAAAACCTACGAATGCCTTAACACAGTAATTTTAGAGTGGTCTATTGAGTGCTTGATTAAAGGATGCCCTAAAAACTTTGAAGGTGTTTTGATTGCAAGCTTCAACCATGCAGATAAAATTACAAATATGAGAAGTTATTTTACACAACTAGATTAAAAAAAGAGCCCTACATAGGGCTCTTTTTGCACTCTCAACTTAAATGGGCTTCGCCCTTTTTTTACACTTTCTCAGGTGCTGGGTATTCTTTACCGAAAGTTTCTACTGTAACTTTTTCCATAACCATATCATTTTCTGGTTTGTCGGCATAATTTCTTTTTGTAGATACTATATCAAGTGCTACGTCTATACCCTCTGTCACTTTGCCAAAACCTGCGTATTGACCGTCAAGGTGTGGTGCGTCTGCTACCATTATAAAAAATTGTGAGCCAGCGCTGTCTGGGTTCATTGCTCTTGCCATTGACAAAACGCCCTGTGTGTGGATTAAATCGTTTTTAAAGCCGTTTGATGAAAACTCGCCTGCGATTTTATATCCAGGACCACCCATGCCTGTGCCGTCTGGATCTCCGCCTTGTATCATAAAACCTGGGATAACTCTGTGGAAAATTGTTCCGTCGTAAGATCCACTTTGAATAAGTGAAATAAAATTGTTTACGGTATTAGGTGCAATTTCAGGGTAAAGTTCTGCCTTAATTGTGCCTTTATTTGTTTCAAATGTAACTATAGGATTGCTCATATATTTACTTCCTTTCATTTTTAGTGTATAACTATATTAGCACAAAATTTAAAAACTGTAAATTAAAATTTTTGGAGGACAAAATGAAGATAGTATCATGGAATGTAAACGGGCTTAGAGCCTGTATAACAAAAGGATTTATGGATTTTTTGAAAGACGAAAATCCCGACATAATTTGCCTACAAGAAACAAAAATGCAAAAAGAACAGGCAGATTTTGAGATAACTGGTTACCACGAATACTGGAACTCCGCGATAAAAAAAGGTTACTCTGGCACTGCAATTTTCACAAAAATAGAGCCTATTTCTGTATCATATGGCTTGGGTACGGGAAAGCACGAAGACGAAGGCAGGGTAATAACCGCTGAGTACGACGACTTTTTCCTAGTATGTGTCTACACTCCAAACGCACAAGACGAGCTTAAACGAATTGAGTATCGAATGGAGTTTGAAGACGATTTTAGGGAGTACCTTGTAGCACTAAAAGAAAAAAAAGGCGTCGTAATCTGTGGAGATTTAAACGTGGCGCACACACCTATCGATCTTAAAAACCCTAAGCCAAACATAGGAAAGCCAGGATTTTCTTATGAAGAACGCGGAAAAATGACCGAACTTTTGGCAAACGGATTTGTAGACAGCTTCCGCCATTTTTATCCCACAAAAGAATTTTGCTACTCTTGGTGGAGCTATAGGGGTCAAGCAAGAGCCAACAACACAGGCTGGCGTATTGACTACTTTTTAGTGAGTGAGGGCATGGAAGAAAGGCTAAAAGACAGCAAAATTTTACCCGAAGTAATGGGAAGTGACCACTGCCCAGTGGAAATTATTCTTTAGCTAGCAGTGTAGAGAGAGAAAAAAAGGCTTGTCTGCAGTTTTGACGATGGTCAAAAGGCAGTGACGCGCCCTATCTATGCGATGCATTTTGCAAGAACACACCTCTCAACCTGCAAATATTTGAAATATACCTAAGTTTTTACCTCTTATATGCAAGTTAAGTGTTTAATTACTGCAAAATTTTCAAATCAAAGTACACTTGTTTTGTCAAAAAGCACAAAGTTTAACTTAACTATTGAACTTCGGCATAAACTATGGTAGAATAATTTGTATAAAAATTCAATATTGCAACAATGAAGTTGTGGGGGAAAAACGCTTTTCATACTTAGCGTCTTTTCGCCATGACTTTTTTTATTTATAAGGAGGACTATCAGTGAGACAGAAAAACAAAACTTTGTATGATTTAAACTTTGAACACGACGCTTGTGGCATAGGTGCGGTGGTGTCTATTGACGGCAAAAAAAGCTACAAAATCGTCTCAGATGCCCTAGAGGTGGTTGAAAAATTAGAGCACAGAGCAGGTAAAGACGCCTTGGGAGAAGTCGGCGACGGTGTTGGAGTGCTGCTTCAAATTTCGCACGAATTTTTCAGCAAGCAAGATTTAGGATTTACCTTGCCAAGCGAGCGCGAATATGGTGTGGGAATGTTCTTTTTGCCCGAAAATTCTCTAAAAAGAAATCAGGCTAAAAAAATGCTTGAAATCATCGCAAAAAAAGAGGGTGTAGAGTTTTTGGGTTGGAGGCCAGTGCCTACAAATCCGAAAATTTTAGGAAAAAAAGCAATAGACCAAATGCCATGTATCGAGCAGTGCTTCATTAAAAAGCCAGCAAATATAAACAAAGGCATAGATTTTGACAGAAAACTTTATGTTATAAGACGTGAGTTTGAGCACAGCTCAACAGACACTTACATAGTGAGTTTTTCTTCACGAACAATAGTATACAAAGGAATGTTCCTTGTAAATCAGCTTAGAGAATTTTATCTTGACCTACAAAATAAAACTTATGTGAGCGCCATTGCCATGGTTCACTCTAGATTTTCAACAAACACAAACCCAAGCTGGGAAAGGGCGCACCCAAACAGGGTAATCCTTCACAACGGTGAAATCAACACAATAAGGGGTAATGCCGACCGTATGCTTGCCCGCGAAGAAACTATGGAATCGAGCTTTTTAGGCGATGACATAGCAAAGGTTTTACCCGTTATAAACGGAGAGGGTTCGGACTCTGCAATGCTTGACAACACTTTGGAGTTTTTATATATGAACGGCGTGGAGCTTCCACTTGCTGTCATGATGGCAATTCCAGAGCCTTGGAAAAATGACCCTTACATGAGTAGAAGCAAAAAAGATTTTTACCACTACTACGCGACTATGATGGAGCCATGGGACGGCCCTGCCGCTATACTTTTCTCTGACGGAGATATCATGGGTGCTGTGCTAGACAGAAACGGACTTCGCCCATCACGTTACTATGTAACAAAAGACAACACGCTTATTTTATCATCAGAAGTAGGTGTGCTTGATATAGAGCCTAAAAATGTTGTGAAAAAATCAAGACTAAAACCCGGCAAAATGCTCTTAGTTGACACTGTAAATAAAAGAATTATTTCAGACGACGAATGTAAAAGTAGCTACGCCTCTAAAAAACCATATGGCGAGTGGCTTGACAGAAATCTTATAAAATTAAAAGACTTGCAAATGCCAAACAAAAAGGTAGCCGTGCACTCTCAAGACGACAGAAATAAACTCTACAAAGTTTTCGGCTACACCTACGAAGACGTTAAAGGCAATATACTCCCAATGGCAAAAAATGGTCTAGAACCCACTGCTTCTATGGGTGGTGACATTCCGCTTGCTGTCTTATCCGAAAAGCATCAACCTCTTTTTAGATATTTCAAACAGCTCTTTGCGCAGGTCACAAATCCGCCTATAGATTCACTGAGGGAAGAAATTGTGACCGATACCACAGTTTATATCGGCTCTGACGGAAATTTACTCAGTGACAGTGCAGAAAACTGCTCTGTTTTAGAGGTGACAAACCCAATCCTTACAGGAACTGACCTTATAAAAATAAAAGCGATGAACAAAGAGGGTTTCAAGACCGAAACAGTTTCTTTACTATATTATAAAAATACATCTTTAGAGCACGCTTTAGACCACTTGTTTGTAAAATGCGACAAGGCGTACAAAAAGGGTGTCAATATTATCGTTTTGTCTGACAGAGGCATAGACGAAAACCACGTCGCAATTCCATCACTGCTTGCAGTGTCTGCTATGGAGCAATACTTGGTCAAAACAAAGAAACGCACAGCGGTTTCAATTATTTTAGAAAGTGGCGAGCCAAGAGACGTTCACCAATTTGCTACACTTCTAGGCTACGGCGCAAGGGCTATAAACCCATATCTTGCACATGAATGTATAGAAGAACTAGTAGAAAACAAGATTTTAGACAAAGACACCTACACAGCAATAAACGACTACAACCACGCTATTTTGCACGGCATTGTAAAAGTTTCTGCGAAGATGGGTATTTCTGTACTACAATCCTATCAATCTGCCCAAATTTTTGAGGCTATAGGAATTAACAAGAAAGTAGTCGACAAGTATTTCACAAATACTGTCAGCCGTGTCGAGGGCATAGGACTTGAAGAAATAGCCGAGGGCGTAGAATTTAGACACTCAAAGGCGTTTGACCCACTAAGTCTTGGTGTAGACGATATTTTAGACAGCACGGGTTATTTAAAACTAAAAAGTGGCGACGACAAGGAAGACCACCTGTACAATCCACAAATCATCATAGCGCTTCAACAGGCGACACAAAGAGGAGACTATAAAAGATTTAAAGAATACAGCGCAATGGTCGACGACATTCACAAGCCGCATACTTTAAGAGGCCTTTTAGACTTTAAATTTGACGACAAAAAAGCCATAAGCATAGACGAGGTAGAGCCTGTATCCGAGATTGTTAAAAGATTTAAGACAGGCGCTATGTCCTATGGTTCAATATCAAAAGAAGCGCATGAGTGCATGGCTCTTGCGATGAATAAAATCGGCGCAAAATCAAACTCAGGTGAGGGTGGCGAAGAGCCCACAAGACTGGGCACAGAGAAAAACAGTGCAATCAAGCAAGTTGCCTCGGGCCGTTTTGGCGTTACTTCTGAGTATCTTTTAAGCGCAAGAGAAATACAAATTAAAATGGCACAGGGCGCAAAACCTGGCGAGGGCGGACATCTGCCTGGCGCTAAAGTTTATCCGTGGATAGCAAAAACAAGGCACTCCACACCGGGCGTTAGTCTTATCTCTCCCCCACCGCACCACGACATTTATTCTATCGAGGATTTAGCACAGCTTATATATGACCTTAAAAACGCAAACACTTCTGCCGATATTTCTGTAAAACTTGTATCTGAAGCAGGCGTTGGTACTATTGCCGCAGGTGTTGCAAAGGCTGGTGCCGCAGTTATACTAATTTCAAGCTATGACGGTGGAACAGGTGCGGCTCCTTTAAGCTCAATTTTAGATGCAGGTCTTCCTTGGGAATTAGGTCTTGCCGAAGCTCATCAAACCTTGATTTATAACAATCTTCGCTCAAGCGTTAAACTTGAGACAGACGGAAAACTTATGAGCGGTAGAGATGTGGCAATCGCATCAATCTTGGGTGCAGAGGAATTTGGTTTTGCAACGGCTCCACTTGTCACCATGGGATGTATGATGATGAGGGTTTGTAACCTAGACACTTGCCCTGTGGGAATAGCCACACAAAACGAATGCCTTAGAAAAAGGTTTAGAGGAAAACCAGAGTTTGTAATGAACTTTATGAATTATGTCGCACAAGAAGTGCGTGAAATAATGGCAAAACTTGGAGTAAAAACTTTAAGTGAGCTTACAGGTCGAACAGACTTGATTAAAGTACGTGACAAGAAAGTAACAAAACGCGCAGAGCTTATCGACATGGCAAAAATTATCAGCGACACCTACGCCACAAGTGACGAAAAAATCTTTAACAAAGATAAAATGTACGACTTCAAACTTGACACAACTTTAGACAAAACAGTGCTTTTAAATAAATTTAATCCTGCAATTAAGTCTGGTGTAAAACACACAGAAAAAATTGATGTTTGTAGTACAGATAGAACTTTGGGAACAATTTTAGGCTCACAAATCACAAGAGTATACGGCACTACTTTAGAGGATGACTGCTATACAGTAGAATGCTTCGGCGGTGTTGGTCAATCATTTGGCGCATTTATTCCAAAAGGTTTGACGTTAAAACTTGAGGGCGATGCAAATGACTATTTAGGAAAAGGTCTCTCAGGCGGTAAAATTATCGTACTTCCACCAAAAGAGAGCACATTTGAAGCCGAGAAAAACATAATCATAGGTAACGTGGCGTTTTACGGTGCAACTTCGGGTAAAAGCTTTATAAACGGCATAGCCGGCGAGAGATTTATGGTTAGAAACTCGGGTGCAACCGCGGTAGTAGAGGGCGTTGGTGACCATGGGCTTGAATACATGACAGGCGGTAAAGCCGTCGTTTTAGGCGAAACAGGTAAAAACTTTGCCGCGGGTATGAGTGGTGGTATCGCCTATGTTCTTGACGAAAAATTCGAGCTATATCTAAAACTTAACAAAGAGTTTGTCTCTATGAACGAAGTCACAAATAAATACGATGTAAAAGAGCTTAAAGATTTAATCGCAGAGCATTTCAGCGAAACAGGCTCTAAACTTGCAAAAAGAATTTTAGACGATTTTGATAATTATCTTCCAAAATTCAAAAAGATAATACCAAACGATTATCAAAAAATGTTAAATGCGATAAGTGAATTCCAGAAAAAAGGCATGACTTTTGAGCAGGCTCAAATGGAAGCATTCACAAAATCACTTAAAAACTGAGGGAGGAGAATATTATGGGTAAACCAAGCGGATTTTTAGACTATGAAAGAAAGTCAAACAGTAAGATTTCGGTAAAAGACAGAATAAAAAACTTTGATGAATTTTACGACTTCATAGATACAGAAGAAAGAAAAAACCAAGGCGCAAGATGTATGAACTGTGGCGTGCCGTTTTGCACGACTACTATAGAGCTTTCAGGTATGACAACGGGTTGTCCTTTAAACAATTTAATTCCCGAGTGGAATGACGAAATTTATAACGGCAACTACTCTCATGGCCTTACTAGACTTTTAAAAACTAATCCCTTCCCCGAGTTTACGGGAAGGGTATGCCCTGCACTTTGCGAAAAGGCATGTATTAACGGCCTTGACGGCAGTTCAGTCACCATTCACGACAACGAGCTTTTCTTGATAGAAGAGGGCTTTAAAAGCGGTGTTATGACTCCTAAACCGCCTGTGGTAAGAAGCGATAAAAAAATTGCTGTAATAGGCTCAGGCCCTGCTGGTCTTGCAGTCGCGCAAAAGCTTAATAAACGAGGACATAATGTTACCGTTTTTGAAAGAGATGATAGATTTGGCGGACTTTTGATGTATGGAATACCAAATATGAAGCTCGACAAAACCATAGTGCAAAGAAGAATTAACTTGATGGAACAAGAAGGTGTAGTTTTCGTCCCGAACAAAGATTTAGGAAAAAATCTAAGCCTTAAAGAGCTTGAAAAAGATTTTGATGCCGTGGTTTTATGTTGTGGTGCAAAAAAAGCAAGGGATATAACGCTCACTAACAGGGATAAAAAAGGCATATATTTAGCCGTAGACTTTTTATCAAGCACGACAAAAAGCATCATAGAAAACAACTTAAAAGACAGCACTTATGTTTCGGCAAAAGGCAAAAATGTCATAGTAGTTGGCGGTGGCGACACAGGTAATGACTGTGTTGGCACATCGGTAAGACATGGCGCAAAATCTGTGGTACAACTAGAGATTATGCCGAAAGCACCAGACGAAAGAGCCGAGTCAAATCCATGGCCTGAGTGGCCAAAAGTTTGCCTCACAGACTATGGCCAACAAGAAGCGATAGAAGTATTTGGACATGACCCCAGAGTATATCAAACAACCATTAAGGAAATATACGAAAAAGACGGAAGCATAACAGGCGTCTTGACTGTAAAAGTAGAGTTTAAAGACGGAAAGCTATGTGAAGTAAAAGGTAGTGAGAAAAAACTTCCTTGTGACATGATTTTGATAGCAGCTGGCTTTACAGGTTTTGAAGAATACTGTGTAAAAGGATTTAAAATGCCACAAAAAGACGATGCAAGTTTTAAGACCGATAAAGAAAAAATCTTTGCCTGCGGCGACATGAAAAGAGGTCAATCGCTTGTAGTTTGGGCCATTTCGGACGGTATAAAATGCGCAAAAGAAGTAGATACTTTCCTTATGGGATACACTAATATTTAGACTAAGGACTAATGACTAATGGTGAAAGACTAATAGGCTAAGGGCTAAAGACTAATGGTGAAGGACTAATAGGCTAAGGGCTAAA
>CAYJIA010000049.1:0-16241 GCA_964370115.1 uncultured Eubacteriales bacterium | reverse complement strand
GTTTTTAATAACATCCCTCAGCATTTTTTTAGCTGAGCTGTTTACAGTCATAATGTCTTCAAGTGAAGCGGCTTCTGTTGCTGTATCTAGGGTACCAAGTGCAAATTGAATTTTTTCTGCCTCAGCGTTTAAGATATGAGCAAGGCTTAACTCTTCCATACCTATTGATGACAAGATAATATTAATTGCGTCATCTCTGTCGATTGAAACTGTTGCGTTAATCTCGGGAATATTTGGCATTGACATAGATTTATTTCTCCTTACAAATAATTTATTTGGTTTACTCTATATGATATTCATTTTTCATTTAGATTGCTACACTATTTTTTCACTTTCTTTTAAAAACTCAATATAAATATTTTTAAGCTCTCTTTGCGTTTCTTCTCTAGTTTCGGTTTCTGTATTTTCCTCTAAGCGACCAATAAAATAATCTGAATTATTTAAGAACTTTACCTTGCAGTCTTTATAAAGCTCATAAATCTCTTTGATATCGTCGTTTAATTTCCCTTCCTTTTCTACTAGACTCTCTCTATTTTCTCCTAGCTTTTTCCCCAAGGCTATCATAATTGGTTTTTTCCCTTCCCAGTCCACCGTCAATTTGTATTTTTCCTTATACTCATTTATTGTGCTGCTGTATTTTACGATTTCCTTTGTAAGCGTATCCTGTTCTTCTTTTAATAGTATAGCCTTATCCTTTGCTTCATTAAATTTATTATACAAGTCCTTATACTTTGTAGATAGCTCATCAATTTCAATTTCATCAAATAATGCTGTAACTTTCTTGTTAAACTTTTCTAAAAAAATATATTCTTTCTCGAGGTTCTCAAAGTCTTTGTAAAAATTTTCAAATCCATTAAATTGTGCACTAAATGATGTAACTTTTAAAACATTTATGTCACTGTGCATGTCATTTATTTCTTTTTTTTCATAAGACTTTCTAATTTGGGTGTCGATTACTTCCTTTAGTTCACTCAACAATGTTAAAATCTGATCCTTATCCCCTTTTTGATTTACCAATTTTTCCAGTTTTAATCCTATATCTGCCGTCTGCGTGTAAGTTTTCAATTTTCTTGAAATCTCACCAATCTTATTTAAGTTACTAGTACAAACCGTCTTTACTTGTGTACTAGTTTCTTTTTTTATTGGCATTAGAGTCGACTTATTTTCTTTTTTCTTATTTGTAAACAATCCTGAAAAAAATCCCATGTATATCCTCCCTTAAATTTTAAAAGTACAAAAATGTATTAGTGTCAAATTTTTAAAATATATTATATTATATTATTGTAATTTGTTAATGCTACAATAATTAATAAATACAGCTTGGAGGAACTGCTAATGGGTATGCCACAAGTACCAGAACGAGATAATTTGCCTAGTATAAAAGAGGTTGTAATTCAAATTTTAGAATCTGTCGCATTAGAAGAGCTTGCAATGGCTCATATAATTAACGCAGAGGGTGAAAAAATGCAGGCAATAGTAAAAGAAATAAGTGAAAAAAATTTATGTTGTTCTTGCATACAATCCCTATTTAAGAACACTCATTCCACTTTGAATAGCTTAATAATGAAAGAATGGGTAATGTTGACAAAACTCTCTACAACACTCGAAATATACAATAATTTTGAAGATGACTGTGAGCATACTGCTTGTAAGTCTTGCAAAACTTGTAACAGAACTGATTGCAAGCATAGATATTAAAGCGCAAATAAATAAAAATACAATTTAAAATTGAATTTTGGAAGGAGTCAAAATGGCAACATTAATAACACAAATAGATAGACAAACAGGAAATTTTGAAGAGGCCTTTATCTATAGTTTAAATGCAAGTTTTAATGGAATTTCAGGCTCAATCGAGTCTGCACAAATAACGATGCTTATCCCAAATAATATAGATATTTTTCTGGGTGATGTAAAAGACCCTGTAAAAGAGGTACGTGAAAATATTTTAGCAGACGGAAGAGAAATAGTCTTTGATTTTGGAAGTATTATCGACTTAGGTATAGCCGTGAGAATTGGCTTTGGCCTTACTTTTAATCAAAGCTCTGTAAATGGTGACAGTTTTATATTAAATTCAAAAATGATAATAAATGGCGAAGAAATCGTCACTTATGACAGCGAAGAAATCACTTTAGTCTTAAATGAACAATTCGAAATTTCTAGAGAAATAGTTCTTCCCAGTGTTGCCCCGTCGGCTGGCAGTGCTGTTTATTATAAACTTACCCTTGAAAACTTTGGCGACTTAGGCGCTGTTATAAATAATTTAAGTATTCGCTGTAATGGCTCAAATCTTATAAGTTTAGACCAAAACTATCCTGTTGTAGGTCGCGACGTATCAAGCAAATTTGCAGATATTTCTGCCGATGATTTAACAGGAGCATTCGACGGAAACAGCCTAGTGTTTGATATTCCAAGCTATAAAGGACAGCGATATGAATTTATTTACAGGGCGTTAGTAGCAGACAGTGCAGAGATTGGTGAAGGTATTCCGACTATCTGTAACTGGAGTATAGACACAGTGACAAAAGAAGATGAAGTGCATGAAGAAAACCTTGCAGGAAAAATTTTTGATGCTGACATCACCCTTTACGCACCTGATTATACGCTACCTGCTGAATATATTTGTTTTAGAATGAATTTTGAAAATTCTGGAAATCAAATACTGCAAAATGTAATTTTAGAAAACGACTTGCCAACACAGGTTAATTATTATGAACTTAACACAGGCTCGTTTTATATCGGTGAGATAGGACAAAATTTATCTGCCGAATATTTTATAGACTACCAAACAGCAAATGGCGTTACAGGCGAGCTTGGTCCATTTAACTCTGATGTCAATACCACGGTAGATTTAACTACGATTATACCTGAAAACGATAGTTTAACCATACTGTTTTGGAGGCTTAATACAATGAGTATAGGCTTGCAGAGCAAAAATCCATTACAGCTTTTAGGAATAGTCAAGCCTGAGACACAAATTGACAGTTCTTTATTAAACCACATGGACCTAAGCTTTATAAATGACGACGAAGAAACAATACAAATAGTCGAAAATACAACTACACTAGTTGCAAATTTTTGCACATTAAACCCTTCATTTTCATCATCTGTTGCCTCAAACCCAGTAAGGCCTAATCAAGAATTTACGTTTAATTTGAATGCAAATTGTAGTCGCTCTAGGCTTAAAAATCCAATTTTTGCAATAATACTGCCAAAAGAATATGAGTATTTAGGAAATGAGCAGTATAGTTATAGCGATATCTTCACCGCCACTACCCCACCCCAACCAGTAGTTCGCACAATACCCGATTTCGACGCAAATGGGTCAACACTTGTCAAATTTGAATTTATAAATGAAAATGAGTTTTCTTTTAGACAACTGGCAAATATCAGCATAAACTTTGATGTAAGTGTCGCTGTAGGCGCACTGGGAAATGTAGGGAGCTTCCTGCTTCTCAACACAGTGGGCAGTACCGGCGTTATTCCAAACAGTCTCGATGTTTATATAGACACAAATAATATTGCCGAAGACTCAAGCGTTTCTCAAAATTATGCAAAGAGCAATATACTTGTAAACCGAATTTTATACTTTGTAAGCACTTCATCAAATAAAAAGGTAAAAGGATTGCTAGATACAGAATATGTTGAAGAACCCGAAGTTGGAAGAACATTTGACGGCGGTAGCCTTGAATATCTCATTACGGTGACAAATATAGGAAATGCTAATCTAGAAGAAGTCGAAGTTGTCGATATTTTGCCATATATCGGCGATACTGGAGTAATTTCAACATCCTCACCGAGAAATAGTGAATATCCAATTTATGCACTGACTGAGGTTGTCGCCACTCTAGTCCCGTCCGAAGAGGAAGTGGAGTTTGATATTTTCTACTCGACAAGCACCGACCCCGTTCGCTTTGGTGCAAGTTTTGATATAATCGGCACCGACGACAACTGGACAAACGAACCACCATCAGATTTAAGCCTCTTGAAGGCCTTTAAGGTAAGGACAAAGGATATCGTACTTCTCCCTAATCAAAGCCTGCGAATAGCCATTACCGCTTCTATTCCGACTGGGCTTCCCGTGTCTGCAATAGCTTGGAACTCTTTCGCCACAGATGTGATCTACAGAGATTTAGAAAACCAAGAGCAACATCTACTTGCCATAGAACCCGAAAAAGTAGGTGTGCAAGTAGTGGAGAGCGATCCAAATTTAGCTAAAATTTCTGGTTATTCCTTTTTCGACTCAAACTCTGATGGATATTACAGTGATAAAGACAGCCTTGTAAATGACGTCATGGCAGTGCTTTACGATGAAAATTTAAACCAACTTAGATTTACCGCGACTAGGACAGATGCACTCGGAAATGACGGGCAATACTCATTTGAAGCCTTGCCTTTGGCGAAATATTATGTAAAGTTCTTTATTGATGATAAACAGCTAAAATTTACCGAGCAAAGACTAGACGCTGACAATGGAAATAAAGCGGATAGACAAAGCGGTGTAACACAGCTTTTAGATTTAACTGTAGAAAACCTTGCAGAAAATATAAATGTAGGCATAATTTCAAAATCTCAGCACACTTTGAGTGAGATATTAAAGGTAAACCGACAAGCAAGAGGCATGGTAAGAGATGTGATTAAAAACGAAATGTTACTTGTGATGAAAGAAGAAGATTTACTGGATTTAATTAGTAATTAAAAGTTTTAGTAAATTTTTTTCAAAAAATTTGTCGAGAGCCTCGACACGCAAAACGTTTTCCGCAGAAAACGAAATCCAATACTAAGAAACGCATTTTTGAAAGTGAATTTTTGCAGGAGGCAAAAAGAGAAAACTTTTTGCACGAAAAAAAGTTTTTATAGTTGAGGGAAAATTTTTGCAATTCACAAAAAAGTTTTCTTGCATAAATGAAAAAACACGGATGGTCAATGCACCACCCGTGTTTTTAAAATTGTATAAACCATCAAATCAGGGAAACCCCCGACGAGGGTTTCCCTCTTTAAATGTCCACTGGACATTTAAATTCACCCTTCCTGCGTTTTTGAAAGTATAAGATTTCGTTTTTTGCGAAAAACGACTTAGGACGCAGTCCTAAGAACCTGAAATTTTTTGAAAAAAATTTAGTAAAACTTTTAATCCAAAATCTATCTTGCACGCCTTAAATAGGCGCCTTTTTTTATTTCTTTTTCTGATTTTATGTAAACTACCATCATTGCATGAGGTGTCGAGTCTATCTCTCTTCCCCTCTCGTCTTTCATATCCTCAGCTGTTAAAACAATATTGTCTTCACCTGGCTGTAAGACTTCGAGTTCCTCACCAAGTAAGAACTTGTTTCTTTGCGTAAGTTTCGCAACGCCGTCTTTCCAGTCTTCACAAACTGCAACAACATCCCAAGTTCTTATGTAGCCACCGCTGTCGTTATTTTGACCTGGTTCGTCGCCCATATAAAAACCAGTGCTATACTCCCTGTGACTTATCTTCATTACTTCTTCTATAATCTCACTCGGAATTTCCTTGTTTGGATTTGCAAGTGCAAAGTCAAGTGCCTTTCTGTAAGCATTTGTCACACAGGCAACATAGTACTCTGATTTTGCCCTACCCTCTATTTTAAAGCTCGATATGCCTGCATCAATAAGCTTTTGTGTATTCTCTATCATACACATGTCTTTTGAGTTCATTATATAAGTCGCAGAACGACCGCTCTCAAAGCGTTCTTCTTCAATGGCAAAACGCTCGTCTGGCCTTTTTTTCTCGACAAGTTCATATTCCCAGCGACAAGGTTGTGCACAGTCTCCCTTGTTTGCATCTCTTTTAGTCATATAGCTCGAAAGCAGACATCTTCCCGAAAAAGAAACACACATTGCGCCGTGGACAAAACATTCTATCTCTAAGTCTTTAGGCACATTGTCTCTTATCTCTTTTATTTCGGAAAGTGATAACTCTCTTGCGAGCACCACTCTAGACGCGCCCATTTGATAAAACATATTAGCTGTCTCATAGTTTGCAATGCCAGCTTGTGTGGAAATATGAATTTCCACATTCGGTGCATGTTGCTTTACAAGGCTTAAAACGCCTATATCAGCCACAATGAAGGCATCTATGCCAATTTCGGCACAGTCCTTTATAAATTGCGGCAAAAGTTTAACCTCGTCGTTATGCGGAATAATGTTGCAAGTCACATAGACTTTTACATTTTTACCGTGGCAAAGTTCCACTGCCTCTTTTAGCTGTGTATTATCAAAATTTTTAGACGCTGTCCGCATTCCGAACATCGTGCCTGCAAGATATACCGCATCTGCACCAAAGTCCAGTGCGGTTTTTAGGCTTGCCATATCTCCTGCAGGAGATAGTATTTCAGGTTTAATATTATTCACGCTCATATCCTTTAATCAGTAAGTCCTGCTTCTATCAGATTTGCCTCGTGTCCAGCAAAAGTTTCTGCATAATATGCAGTCTTATCTTCGCTGTGGCAGAAGTAGAAATAGTTTGTGTCGTTTGGTCTAAGTGCTGCATAAATTGCCTCAAGTCCTGGGTTTGCAATTGCACCTGCTGGAAGTCCTTGTATGTCGTAAGTGTTGTACGAGCTTACATAGTCACTCATATCAGCCGGTAAATCTTCCCTAGTATTGTAAGGGTAGAAGATTGTTGAGTCGAGCTCTAGCGCATAAATACCCACTTCTGCTCCTCTTTCTAAACGATTGTGAAGAACTGAGGATACATTGTACATGTCTTCTGCGTCGGCTGCCTCTCTTTGAATAAGTGACGCCAATATTATTACTTCGTCGATAGTCATTCCCGACGCTTGAATTTCATCGTAAATTTCTTTAGTAATCTTGGTTTGGAAGTTGTTTAGGAATTTACCGATTACAGATTCTACGTCCTCACCTTTTAAGAAGTCATAGGTATCTGGGAACAGATATCCCTCTAAAGTGTAATAACGGTCGCTTTCATTTTCTATATATGAAATCATATCGTAATCATCAAACTGCGTGCTCTTTGCAGCATCTAAAACTTCTTGCGCCGATATAATGCCCTCTTCTTCTAGAAGATTTGCAATATCTTCGACATTGTAACCCTCGTTAAATGTAATTCTTACAACCTCTGTATTATTCGGTCCTGCCTGCACTATGTTGATTAGTTCTTCATAGTCAAGATTAGTTGCGATTTCATACGAACCGCCCTTTGTATACTTTGCATCGGTTGTAAGGTCACCGTAAAGTGCAAAGAAGTAAGGCTCTGCAACTATATCATTTTCGTGAAAAAGTTCAGCAAGCTCCTCAAAAGTTGTCTCTTCAGGAATTTCGAGTATTACATTCACTCCGTCTTCTCTACCAATTGCAAAAAGGTCGTTAGAACCTGTTATCAAAAAACTTGCCGCAGTAAGGGAAACCAAAACTACCATGCAAATCCAAACAAGCCTGAAAACTCTTCTGTTTTTAATAGATTTCATCTTGTCTCTTTTTTTATGTGCTTTTTTCTGATCCTTTGATTTTTTTTCGGAATAGTAAACACTTGCACCTAAATCTCTTTCCGATGCACTGCCTTGTGTGGCATTACTGTTTCCTTTTAAGCTTTGATTTTTAATGTCGAGATCCGAAGTAGTGTTATATACCTCGTCTTCAATTTTAAGCTTAAAATCATCAATACTATTTTTCTCAAAGTCAACATTACCCGTGTTAAAAGTTTCGGGTAATCCATTTTTGTTTTGCTCCATGTCTTTAACTCCATTTCATTAACTGCTGATTATATAATCTACCCTCACGTCAAAATTGTCGGTGGGTATTACTATTTTAATTTGCTCATTAAAACAAATCCCAATTTTTACACCATTAAAGTTTTCTAAAAACTTGTCATAATAGCCTTTTCCTCTGCCAAGTCTAGTTCCATCTTTTGTAAAGGCAAGTGCAGGCACTACGCAAACGCTGTCCTGCGCTTTACTTTTTATATAAATGTCACAACTTTCACTTGGTTCTAAAATACCATAGGCACCAATACTCAAATTTGATATATCTTCTATTTTATAAAACTCCATATCATTTGATGTGGTGCTGCACTTTGGAAAAAACACATTCTTTTTTTGATTTAATAAATACTTTGTCACAAGTTTTGTATCTACTTCATTTAAAAAGCTTGCATAAAGCAAAATGTTTTTTGCCTTTGCTATGTTTTCGTCTTTAATAAGCCTATTAAATATTATATCATTTTTAAAGTCTATATCTTCTATATGAGAAATTATCTCTCTCATTTGTTTTCTAAGTTCTGTTTTTCCACTTAAACTTGCTTGCATTATTTTTTACACTGCATTGCCGCAAACAGTTTTTCTGCCTTTTGTTTGCTGTCAAAAACCTCAACAATTTTAAGGGCAAAATCAATAGCCACGCCTGCACCTTTTCCTGTAATAAACTTACCGTCGACTGTGACGTCTTCCGCAGTATAATTTGCGCCATTTAACTGAGTATCAAATCCTGGGTAGCAAGTTATATTTTTACCCTCTATTAAATTCATATGTCCTAAAATAGATGGTGCCGCACAAATTGCACATATATATTTATCGTTTCTTACACAGTAATCAATAACCGTTTTAAGTATAGGGTCAGCTTCAAGGTTCAATGTTCCGGGAATACCACCTGGCAAAATGACCATGTCCATGTCGTCGGTGCTTATATCTTTCATCATTATATCGGCTTCGACTCTTATCCCATGTGAACCCTCAATTACTTTCGAGCCTATTCCAACAGTAGTCAAATCAAGCTCTGCACGTCTTATAATGTCGACGGTCGCCAAGGCTTCTATCTCCTCAAAACCCTCTGCTAAAAATAAATAAATCATAAATTCAAGCTCCTTTCAATTTTTTCATATATTTCCATGGAAATTTCTTCTATACTCTTAGGATTGTCATCTTTTGCACAAGATATCAATGTCCAACCAAGTTTATCTGCCGCAAAGAACGCACTTTCTCTGCATTTTTTTAAGAAATCTACATTTTTCTCATGTATGTCCTTTTTTTCTTCATTTCCATCATATCTTTTAAGCATCAACTTTTGTGACACTTCGGGCGGCATATCAAGGTATATTACCTGCAAAGGTTTTGGCATACCCATCTTGTTATATTCTAAGTCTTCTACCCAGTCTATAAATTCAGCCCATTTTTCCTTTGGTATTTTCGACATTTGAAACACTATGTTTGACGTTGTATATCTGTCGGCTATTATAATATCGCCGTCCTCATGATACTTGCCCCAATGTTTTTTAAAGCTTGCAAATCTATCCACTGCATAAAACAGGCAACTTGCATAAGGGTTTACGTCTCCAGGCTCTGCGCCAAACTCACCGCCTAAATACATCTTAACCAAAGATGAGGACTGTGAGTCATAGTCTGGAAAACTAATCTTATGTACATTTTTTCCGCTTTCCAAAAGTTTTATTCTAAGCTTTTCAATCTGTGTGGCTTTACCACTGCCGTCTAAGCCTTCAATAACAATAAAACTCAATTTTCCACCTCATTTTTTAGATATCTATCTCTCATCTCTTTCATCTTGCCACAGCTCATTTTACCCTCGGGACATGCACCGCCTACACAAGGTGGGCCTGATTTTTTAAACAGAGTTGGTGATACTTTTTTAACTTCAAAAAGCATTAAATCCGCCATTTCTCTTATCTCCCACTGTGCCCTCATGCAACATCTATGGGCAAAAAAGTTTTTAAGACTCCTTGCGTTAAAGGTACAAACAAGCTTTGTGGTGCAGGCATTTGGAAGAACAAATCTCGCGTCTTCTATTGCTTTTTTTTCTGCATTTCTTTTTGCCGTTTTCTCTTCCATTCCATTTTTTATCATATCGTCAAAATGCTTATCGAAAAGTATCTTTGTCAAACTTTCATATTGCTTTTGGTCGTCCGCCATAGCCTTTAAATATAGCTCTTTAGCTTCTTTTATATTTTCAATTTCGGGAGGAATAACAAATTCAAATGCACTTTCCTTTACATATCTTTGACTTTGCACACTAAAAGATGCAATTCTATGTCTCGTAAGCTGTGCTAAAAGCGAGCGAGAAACTCCCTCTATACCAAAAGTATAGTTTGCATGTTCTATAGGACTTTCATGGCCTATTTCAGAAAGCATTTGTAAAAAGCTCTCTGTCTTTTCATCGCTTAATCCGTCAGACACCGTGTCTATAGTCGATGGCGAGTAGCAAAGCTTTGCCGCTGTCGCTATAGTTTTTTCGGGATTTGGTGTATATGTCAAAAGTTGTACATTCATTTGTTATTTCCTCTCAATTTAAAGTGCTTAGTTTTCTCCAATTTCCAGCGCTTTCATGTTAAGTTCCAATAAATGCTCTTTGCTTTTTGGAACACATGACTTTATCGCTTTTACTAGTGTCTCTCTAGAACAAAACTGCGTTTCTTTTTGTAATTTTCCTATAAGTATAATATTGGCAAGACCGTTTAAGTCATTATCATTTGCAAGTCTTGTAGCTGGCATTTCGTAAATATTTACATCGTCTCTTTTTGTATAGTCACTTACAATGGCGCTATCAATTATAACCGTGCCACCTGACTTTACTTCAGTTATGAATTTTTCATAAGATGGCAAATTCATCGCAACTAGCACATCAGGGTGAGTTACAAGTGGCGAGCCTATGGCGTCGTCTGATACACAAACTGAACAGTTCGCCGTGCCGCCTCTCATCTCAGGCCCGTAAGACGGTAGCCATGAAACTTGTTTTTCCTCTGTAAGTCCTGCATATGCTATAACTTTAGCAGAAAACAAAACACCCTGTCCGCCAAAGCCTGCAAATATCATGTCTAAATTTTTCATACACTCTCTTCCCCCTTGTCTTTATATACGCCAAGTGGGTAATGAGGAAGCATATTATCGTTAAGCCATTTTAACGACTCAATAGGCGTCATACCCCAGTTTGTAGGACATGTCGAAAGAACTTCTACTATACAGTAGCCTTTTCCTGCTATTTGATATTCAAAGGCTTTTTTAATTGCCTTTTTAGCTTCTCTAACATTTTTAACATCGTCCACTTTAACCCTTTGTGCAAGTGCAACACCGTCGAGTGTTGATAGCATTTCACATACCTTTATCGGATAACCAGCCGTGCTTACATCACGACCATATGGACTTGTTTGTGTCACTTGCCCTGCAAGGCTTGTAGGTGCCATCTGTCCGCCTGTCATGCCGTAGATTGCATTATTAACAAATATAGCAACTATGCTCTCTCCTCTTGCCGCCGCGTGAACAGTCTCAGCCGTTCCTATAGCTGCAAGGTCACCGTCGCCTTGATACGTAAAGACTGTACCGTCGGGCACTGCTCTTTTTATTCCCGTTGCAACTGCTTGAGCCCTACCATGAGGAGCTTGAACCATATCGCAATTGAAATAGTTATAAGAAAACACAGAACATCCAACCGAGGCAACGCCTATGCTTTTCCCTAAAACACCAAGTTCTTCAAGGCTTTCTGCCACAAGTTTATGTATTATACCATGTGTGCAACCGGGACAGTAATGCATTTGAGCATCTGTAAGTCCTGCACTTTTTTTATATACAACAGCCATAACTTATCCCTCCATCACTGATTTTATTTTCTCTAAAATTTCGCTAGGCATTGGTATTACTCCACCTGTACGACCATAAAACTCTACAGGTACTGCATTATTTACAGCAAGTCTTACATCGTCTACCATTTGACCCATGCTCATTTCTACTACAAGCATATTTTTTACCACTTTAGTATTCTCTTTTATTACATCATTTGGGAAAGGCCAAAGGCTAATAGGTCTTATCATTCCGACTTTAAGACCCTCTTCACGTGCCATATTCACAGCACTTCTGACAACACGAGAAGATGCACCGTATGCCACTACTGTAAGGTCTGCATCTTCTGTAAGATAGCTTTCTGACATTTGATGTTTTTGCTGTATAGTTTCATATCTTTCAAATCTCTCTTTAACTAACTGCTCTAAAACAGTCGGTGTAATATAAAGTGAGTTTGCAACATTTTTTTCTCTTTTATCCCTATGTCCATTTGTCGCCCAAGGTTTTTCTACTACACTATCAGTCTTAGGCTCTGGCAAATCTACAGGCTCCATCATTTGACCTAACATTCCGTCTGCTAAAATCATCGCGGGCATACGGTAAATATCCGCCATATCAAAAGCAGTCGATACTAAGTCCACCATTTCTTGCACAGTCGATGGCGCAAAAACTAAAAGGTGAAAGTCGCCATGCCCTACAGATTTTGTCGCTTGCCAGTAGTCGGCTTGTGATGGTTGTATTCCGCCAAGCCCTGGACCACCGCGCTGAATATTTATAATAAGCGCAGGTAAATCTGAACCTGCCATATAAGATATACATTCGCTTTTAAGGCTAATTCCTGGAGATGAAGACGAAGTCATCGCCCTAACTCCTGCTGCCGCTGCGCCTAAAACCATGTTTGCCGCCCCAATTTCAGATTCAGCTTGTAAATATGTACCGCCAACTTTCGGCATCATTTTTGCCATATATGCCGCAAGCTCTGTTTGCGGTGTAATTGGATATCCAAAGAAATGCTTACATCCTGCTCTAACTGCCGCCTCGGCAAGTGCCTCATTACCTTTCATTAATACTTTCATACAATATTCTCCAATCGTTTAATTTAATTAAAATTATTTTTCAACACTTATAACGCTGTCAGGACACATCGTTGCACAAAAAGCGCAACCAATACATTTGTCCATATCGATAACCACAGCTGGGCGATAACCCTTAGCATTGAACTTATCTTCGCTTAGGGAAATTATCTTTTTTGGACATGCCACAACACACATGGAACAGCCTTTGCAAATTTTTTCGTCAATTATAACTTTTGCCATTAATATTTACCTCCCTTTAATAATATATTTAATATAGTCTATATAAAACTTACCTCGCGATTGATAATTTTAAAGCTCTCATTTTGAGGCAGTTTCGTATGCTTTACGAAATTTGGCATAGTCGTATAAAGACAAGGTAAATTCAGTTTAGTCGAAACCTCGTTTTTATATCCTATTGAATCGGTAACAGTGTCAATTGTCGTAAATTCTGCTAAATGAGAGTTATTTACCACCGCAGTCGCCTCAAGTCCTGACTTGGCCTCAATCTCTTTTAATATCTCTATCGCACCTTGCGGTGTAGCCGTTTGCATTCTATACATATTCATAACATAAATCATTTCATAACCATGTTTTTTTATTTGTTCTCTATAAGCGCCAAGTGCCGTAGCACCTGCATCGTCTCCGCCAACATCAAAAAACACAGTTGCATCTTCGTTTGAAAAAGCCGAGGCTATACTTGCCGACAGCGAAGGTATATCAATAGTAAGTCCTGCACCGTTAGGTGATATTAGCCTTACACCGCTATCCTCTAATGTTTTGGCGTAATCGCTTGAGCGAAAATAAGGATTTACTATATCCATATCTATAACATAGGTCTTATTTTTGTTGTCTGCACTTTCCTTGGCAAGGTTTAAACATAAATTTGTTTTACCACAGCCATAGTGACCACAAATTATTACAATTTTATTTTTTTCACCCACTACATCTTGCTCCTTAAACAAATTTATACATCCGTTATTATATCATATAACAATATAAAGTTCAACTTTTTTATAGCTATAAAATATTATACAATCAAGTTTTTTCGGTAATATCTCACATTTTTCGACAAAATTTAAAAATAATTCATAAATATTTTATAAAATATATACGTAGATTTAATAAATGCAGTTTAATATATCGTCAAGGGGAACAAAGTAAGTATTACATACTAACTTCTTTATTTACTATATTGTTTTCACAATTTAATACTGTCCGTATCGTATATTCGAGCAAAAGGCAAGTCTATACCGATGGGCAGACCAAAATTTCCACCTTTGCATAATTTATGCAGAGGTGTTTTTATTTGTAATCTATAAATTGAACTTTATGTGGCAAGTTAATAGAGTACAAATAACCCGAAAGGCAGTGATGATATGTGAAAAGACGTGAAAAAGGTAGCTTTACTACATTTTTACTTGGCTTAATAATAAGCTTTTCCCTACTGAGCATGGTTATGATAATTTATTATAGTTTTGTCGATTTTTTAGAGAATGAAAAGTCTTACGAACAAACACAGGAGGCATCGCGATTTAATTCGACCTATGTCAGTCAAAGTATAGACAACGACAGCAACCCAAACGTAAATGCCGTTTCGCAAAGCGAAGTAGACACAGAGGATTTATATCTAATTCCACTTGGAGAAATTTTCGGAATTAAGCTTTACACCGATGGAATTATTGTCACCGCCTTAAGCGATATTTATTCAGACGGGCAGTATGTAAGCCCTGCAGAAGAAGCTGGAATTAAGGCAGGCGACTATATAACCCATATAAACGGCGAGAAAGTGCGTGACAATTCCCATTTTACTGAAATTTTAGCAAAATATATGCCAAATGAAGTAAAAGTGACAGTAAACAGAAATGGGGAAATTATGGAATTTAATTTACAACCAATTTTCGATTCAACTGCGTATAGGTGTGGAATGTGGATACGTGACAGCGCCGCAGGTATCGGTACTCTGACCTATGTTGACCCTACAACGGGTAATTTTGCTGGTTTAGGGCATGGAATTTGTGACCCCGACACCGGTAGCATTATGTCCCTAAAAGATGGAAACCCCTCACCCATTACAATTAGTTCTGTAGAAAAAGCTGCAAGCGGAAGTCCAGGAAAAATAAATGGTTTTTTCTCAAACGACAGCTCGCTTGGAATTTTGACAGATAATAACGACACGGGAATATTTGGAGTATTAAACGAAATACCACAGGCAGAGAAAATACCTGTGGCGGATAAAGATGAAATAGAAACTGGCGAGGCAGAAATTTTAAGCACCGTAAGTAATGACGGTGCACAAAGCTTTAATGTAGTGATAGAAAGCATACCGAACCCAGACGAGCAGATTAAAAATTTAGTGGTGAAAATAACCGACGAAAGACTTATGGCAATCACAGGCGGAATAATACAAGGAATGAGCGGAACCCCAATTATTAAAGACGGAGAATTTGTAGGTGCAATAAGCCATGTATTTATAGATGACCCAACTCGTGGGTATGGGATATTTATTCATAATATGCTAGAAAGTGCATCATAAAAAATTAAAGTGTTAGCCTATTTTAAGAAATAATAGGGCTAACACTTTTTGCTCAAAACATCAAGCAATAACTTAAAACCTATGTTATAATAACTTCATAATAAACGTTTATTAATTTGCAGAAAGGAAGTGTGTAGATGAAAAATTTCATGGCACTCACAGAAGCGATAAACTATATTGATGAAAATATATATGAAGATTTGCAAAGAGAAACCATTGCGGAAAATTCATTCGTTTCTCTTTCGTCGCTTGAAAAAATTTTTCGATATGCACTTCATTTAAGCATTTCAGATTATATCACAAGACGAAAAATGACAGTGGCAGCAATGGAAATATCCAAAAAGCGAGATAATATAACCGAGATTGCCTATAAATTAGGCTATGCCTCGCCAGAGGTGTTTTCCAGAGCGTTCAAACGAGTGTGGGGAATAATTCCGTCTGAGTTTAATAAAAAACATAAATTCACCGGACTTTTCCCGAAAATCAATTTTAACTACATAGAAGGAGAGTGTTTGTATATGGCAAGAAAACAAGTTGACATTAGCTTAGCATATGATTTTTTAAAAGAAAATCACGGTACTTATGTGTTATGCTTTGATATTAAAGGTATGATGGGAATAAATAAGATTTCTCACAAAGCAGGAGATTTGGCAATTTTAGAAATGGTAAAAAGGCTCGAAAAATACGCAACAGATGAAATGTGCATTTTGAGAGTAGGCGGAGATGAGTTTGTGGTCATCACCTGCTTAAAAGAAGAGAAAGAAGCTAAAATTTTAATGAAAAAAATATTAAGTCATAACGAGGAACCAATTTTATTTGAAGAGCAAAATATTCCGATTTCTTTGTGGTGCGGTATTGTGACGATTCCTGGGGCATTGCGATATGGTGAATTTTTCACACAAGTACACAGTACTATTATGGAGAGTAAAAAATAATATTAAGAGCACTTTTGAGTAATCGAAAGTGCTCTTTTTGAACAAAAATGTTAGTCCTTACTTGACACCAGCATGAGCGGAACCCCGATTATTAAAGACGGAGAGTTTGTAGGTGCAATAAGCCATGTATTTATAGATGACCCAACTCGTGGGTATGGGA
>CAYJIA010000048.1:0-16270 GCA_964370115.1 uncultured Eubacteriales bacterium | reverse complement strand
CCTAAAATAAAAACAAAATATTTTATAAAAAAGCTTGCAATTTCCTACTTCTTATGGTATTATACTAGAGCGTGACTGCGACAGATATGCGATGAAGCGGGAGGTTGCGACTTTTTTAGTCGGTTTTTCCGCAGAGTATGTCCGATTTTAAACCGGGCGAAAACATTTAAAGATTTTTAGGAACCATAGGCTTGTAAAGTCTAAAGGCCGACAAAAGATATTTGAAATGTACCAGTGGGCTTTTAACCACTTTTCACCCCGGAATTCACAAATTTTGTGAAGGCCGGTTTTTTACTGCAAAGCAGTGAAACACCCGGAGCGGTGTGAATGAGTTTTTTTAAAAGCTCGGCCCGCCAACTACTATAAAAACTTTAAGGAGGCGATTACAGTGGCAGTCAAAGAGAAAATCAGAATAAGAATAAAGGCTTATGATCATCAATTGGTGGATCAATCTTGTGCTAAAATTGTAGCAACAGCAAAAAGAACAGGTGCAAGGGTTTCAGGACCAGTACCACTACCAACTGAGAAACAAATCATCACTATCCTACGTGCTGTGCATAAATACAAAGACAGCCGTGAGCAATTTGAGATGAGAACTCATAAAAGACTTATCGACATTCTAAGACCTAGCAATAAGACCGTAGAGGCTCTTATGGGACTAGAGCTCCCCGCCGGCGTTGACATTGAGATTAAACTTTAATCTTAATATTTAACCTACCGAGACGGAGGGTCACGTTGCAAAGCTAAGCGCTTTGTAACCAATAACCTAAAAACGAAAGGAAGCTCATTATTATGACAAAGGCAATCATCGGTAAGAAGATTGGTATGACACAAATCTTCGATGAAAAGGGTAAAGTAGTACCCGTCACAGTTGTAGAGGCAGGACCAAACGTTATAACTCAAGTTAAAACAGTTGCAAATGACGGCTACGACGCAGTACAAGTTGGTTTTAAAGATCAAAAACCACAAAGACTTAACAAACCAATGCTTGGTCACTTCAAAAAAGGTGACGTAGCGCCAAAATCTATTTTAAAAGAATTCAGATTTGCTGATACAAGTGCTTACAGTGTAGGCGATCTTATCAAAGCAGACGTATTTGCCTCAGGCGATAAAGTAGACGTAACAGGCACAAGCAAAGGTAAAGGTTACGCAGGCGTTATCAAACGCTGGAATTTCTCAAGACTAAAAGAGTCTCACGGTACAGGACCTGTTCACCGTCACGGCGGTTCAAACGGTGCTAACTCAAGCCCATCAAGAGTTTTTAAAGGACTTAAAATGGCTGGACACTTAGGTGCAGAGAAAGTAACAGTACAAAACCTTTATATTGTTAAAGTTGATGTAGAAAACAATCTAATCGCTGTAAAAGGTGCAATTCCGGGCCCAAATGGTGGCACAGTTGTAATCAGAAACAGCGTTAAAGCATAAGGGAAGGAGGAATAAGAATGCCAACAGTTTCAGTTTTAAATACAAGCGGTAAGGAAGTTGAAAAAATCGAATTAGCGCAAGAGGTATTCGGTATAGAGCCTAATATGCCTGCAATGCACATCATGGTAAAAAGCTATCTAGCAAATCAACGCCAAGGTACACAATCAGCACTAACACGCGCTGAGGTATCAGGTGGTGGTAAAAAACCATGGAGACAAAAAGGAACAGGTAGAGCAAGACAAGGTTCAACAAGATCTCCACAGTGGACACACGGTGGCGTTGTTTTCGCTCCAAAGCCAAGATCTTACAGCTTCTCTGTTAACAGAAAAGTGAAAAGACTAGCTATGAAATCAGCTCTTTCAAGCAAAGTAGCAGGAAATGACATGATAGTTATTGACTCACTAAGCTTTGATAACTACAAAACAAAGAAAATGATTGAAATCCTAACAGCTATAGGAAGTCAAAAGAAAGCACTTATCGTACTTTCCCAAAACGATGAAAAAATCATTAACTCAGCAAGAAATATTCCCGGAGTTAAAACAGCGGGAGTTAACACACTTAATGTATACGACATCTTAAATGCCGATAAATTTATCGTGGTTAAAGATGCAGTAGCAAAAATTGAGGAGGTGTATGCATAATGACAGCTCAAGAAATTATTGTGCGCCCAATAATCACTGAAAAAACAATGGCAGGTGTTGCGGGTAAGAAATACACTTTTGAAGTGAACAAAAGCGCAACTAAAATCGACATTAAAAGAGCCGTTGAGGAACTATTTAGTGTAGATGTAGAAAAAGTCAACACTCTTCATGTAAGAGGTCGTCTACGCCGTCAAGGTCGTACACAAGGTTACACAAGAAGCTGGAAAAAAGCAGTTGTAACACTTAAAGAAAATAGCAAAACAATCGAATTCTTTGAGACTATGATCTAATTTCATAAAATCAAAGAGGCACGAATGGGGAGTTTCTAGTCCCCGCAAAGCCAAACCTAAGGAGAGTGAAAGAAATGGCTATAAAAACCTACAAACCGACTACCAATGCAAGACGTAATATGTCAGTTACAGATTATAGCTTGCTAAGCAAAAACGGTCCGGAAAGAAGCCTTTTGGCACCTATTAAGAAAAATTCCGGTAGAAATAGCTACGGTAGAATAACTGTTCGTCACAGAGGTGGCGGAAACCGCAAAAAATATCGTATAATCGACTTTAAACGTCAAAAAGATATGCCTGCAACAGTACTTGGTATCGAGTACGATCCAAACCGTTCAGCTTTTATCGCACTTATTCAGTATGAAGACGGCGTAAAAAGCTACATTACAGCTCCAAACGGCCTAAAAGCCGGCGACAAAGTTGTATCAGGTAAAGATGCAGACATCAAACCAGGTAACGCACTACCGCTTGCAAATATACCAACAGGTACATTTATTCATAACGTAGAGCTATACCCAGGTAAAGGCGCTCAGCTTGCAAGAGCTGCGGGCATCATGGCTCAGCTAATGGCTAAAGAAAACGGAATGGCACTTTTAAGACTTCCATCAGGAGAGCTTAGAAATATACCACAAAACTGCATGGCTACAATAGGACAAGTAAGTAATATTGACCATGAGAATGTTAAAATTGGTAAAGCCGGACGTAAACGCCACATGGGTTGGAGACCAACTGTTAGGGGTTCTGTTATGAACCCGAACGATCACCCACACGGTGGTGGTGAAGGTAAATCTCCAATTGGTCGTTCAGGACCTGTTACACCATGGGGTAAACCAACACTTGGCTATAAAACAAGAAGCAATCACAAAGCCAGCGATAAATTTATCGTAAGACGTAGAAACGGCAAGTAAGGCGTACAGAAAGGAGCTAAATTAATATGGGCAGAAGCTTAAAAAAAGGACCTTTTGTACAGCCGGTGTTGCTCAAAAGGATTCAACAAATGAACGAAGCCGGTGAGAAGAAAATAATAAAAACTTGGAGCAGGGCTTCTATGATATTCCCAGATTTTGTGGGACACACAATAGCAGTTCATGACGGACGCAAACACGTGCCGGTATATGTGACTGAGGACATGGTAGGACACAAACTTGGAGAGTTTGCGCCAACACGTACTTTTAAAGGTCACTCCGGTTCAAAAACCAGCAGATAAGGCGAAAGGAGAGTATATAAAATGGAAGCAAAAGCAGTATTGAAATATACCCGAATTTCACCAAGAAAAGTTGGTATAGTGCTAGATTTAATCAGAAACAAACCTGTAGATTTAGCAATGGGTATTTTGAAACACACACCTAAAGCCGCTTGTGAAGATCTTCAAAAGCTCTTAAAAAGCGCAGTGGCAAATGCAGAAAACAACTTTAATATGGACAAAAACAGTCTTTATATTTCAGAGTGTTTTGTTTGCCCCGGTCCAATTCTAAAAAGAATCAGACCAAGAGCTCAAGGTAGAGCATTCAGAATTTTAAAAAGAACTTCACACATAACACTAGTTGTTAAAGAGAAAGAATAAGCGGTAAGGAGGTAAAGTATGGGACAAAAAGTTAATCCACACGGTCTTCGTGTAGGCGTTATTAAAAACTGGGATTCCCGTTGGTTTGCAAACAAAAGTACTTTTGGAGATACTTTGGTAGAGGATTATAATCTACGTAAAGTTCTTAAAAAGCAACTTGACTCAGCAGGCGTTCCAAAAATTGAAATAGAACGTGACTCCTCTAAAGTGAGAATTCACATTCACTGCGCTAAACCGGGTAAAGTTATCGGTAAAGGTGGCTCTGAGATTGAAAAACTTCGTCTACAGTGCGAGAAAATGCTAGGTAAACCCGTTGTAGTTAATATAGTTGAGGTTAAACAACCTGACTTAAACGCGCAACTTATTGCAGAAAACATTGCTCAACAGCTTGAAAAAAGAATTTCTTTTAGAAGAGCTATGAAACAATGCATCGGCAGAAGCATGCGTCTTGGCGCAAAAGGTATAAAAACTCAAGTATCAGGTCGTTTAGGTGGCGCTGAAATTGCAAGAAGTGAAAGATATCACGACGGCACTATTCCGCTACAAACAATCAGAGCTGATATAGACTACGGCTTTGCAGAAGCAGATACAGCATACGGCAAACTTGGCGTAAAAGTATGGCTTTACAAAGGCGAGGTATTAAATGACAAAGCTAGGGAAGGAGGCCGCAAATAATGTTACTTCCAAAACGTGTTAAATATCGTAGAGTGCACAGAGGTAGACTTACCGGTAAAGCTTTACGTGGAAACAAAATAACTTACGGTGAATTTGGCCTTCAAGCCTTAGAACCATCATGGATAACATCAAACCAAATCGAGGCTGCTCGTATAGCGATGACTCGTTACTGCAAGCGTTTTGGTAAAGTTTGGATCAAAATTTTCCCAGATAAACCAATCACAGAGAAACCAGCTGAAACTCGAATGGGTTCTGGTAAAGGTTCACCTGAGTACTGGGTAGCGGTTGTTAAACCGGGCAGAGTTATGTTTGAGCTTGCAGGCGTGCCTGAGGCTACAGCAAGAGAAGCTATGAGACTTGCTGCTAACAAACTGCCAATCAAATGCAAATTTTTAGTAAAAGAACAGGAGGTATAAGAGTATTATGAAAGCTGTAGAAATTAAAAAACTATCAGAAAAAGAACTAACTGCAAAACTTGCAGAGCTACAATCAGAGCTCTTTAACCTTCGTTTTCAGCTAGCTATTAACCAGCTGGATAACCCAATGCGTATCAAGGCTGTTAAAAAAGATATAGCCCGAGTAAAAACAGTTATTCGTGAAAACGAATTAACAAACGCATAAGGGAGGAGGACTTACTGTGAGCGAAAGAAATACTATGAGAAAAACAACTATCGGCAGAGTAGTAAGCGACAAAATGGACAAAACAGTTGTTGTTGCTATTGAAGATAGTGTAAGACACCCGCTATACAACAAAATCATTAAACGTACAGTTAAAAGAAAAGCACATGACGAGAAAAACGAGTGCGGAGTAGGCGACAGAGTTCGTCTAATGGAAACTCGTCCTTTATCAAAAGATAAAAGATGGCGTGTGGTTGAAATTGTTGAGAAAGCAAAATAATTTTTATAAAACACAAAGGTGTAAAAGGGCGGGAGTCGGAAATTTCCGCTTAGCGGTTTAGCCCACTATAGGGTTACACCCGATTAAAATAAATCGAAACAAATGTTTTAAGCACAAAAGGAGGAACTCACTGTGATTCAACAGCAATCTTACCTCAAAGTTGCCGACAACTCAGGCGCAAAGGAACTAATGTGTATCCGCGTTCTAGGTGGTACAGGCAGAAGGTATGCTAATATAGGCGATGTTGTGGTAGCTTCAGTTAAAAAAGCAGCACCAGGCAGCGTTGTAAAAAAAGGTGACGTTGTAAAAGCTGTTATCGTAAGATCAGCATTCGGCGTTAGACGTGACGACGGTTCTTATATCAGATTTGATGAGAACGCAGCCGTTTTAATTAAAGAAGACAAAAACCCAAGAGGTACTCGTATCTTTGGACCAGTTGCTCGTGAGCTTCGTGATAAAGAATATTTAAAAATTCTTTCACTTGCTCCAGAAGTACTGTAAGTGGAGGTGTCATTAATGAAAAATGTTCATGTAAAAACAGGTGACACCGTTGTTATCCTTGCAGGTAACGACCGTGGCAAACAAGGCAAAGTAATGGGCGTCTCTCCAAAAGAGGGAAAAGTTATCGTAGAAAAAGCTAACATAGTAAGCAAGCACGTTAAACCTAAAAAAATGGGTGAAGCTGGCGGCATTATTAAAGCTGAGTCTGCAATATATGCATGCAAAGTTCAACTTGTGTGCCCATCATGCAAAAAACCTACTAGAATCGGTCACAAAATCGATGCTAATGGCAAAAAAGAGCGTGTATGCAAAAAATGCGCTAAAACACTTTAATATATAGGAGGACATAAGAAATGGCAAGACTTAAGGACGTATACAAAGCCGAAGTTGCTCCTGCACTTATGAACAAATTCTCATATAAAAGTGTTATGGAAATTCCAACGCTCGAGAAAATTGTTATAAATGTAGGTGCCGGTGAGGCAAAAGACAATACGAAGATTATAGAAAATATCTGCGGAGACCTTGCAAAAATTACTGGTCAAAAACCAATAATTTGTAAAGCAAAAAAATCTGTAGCTAACTTTAAACTTCGTGAAGGCATGGCTATCGGTGTTAAAACAACACTAAGAGGCGAAAAAATGTGGGAATTCTTAGATAGACTTTTCAACGTCGCCCTACCCCGTGTTCGTGACTTTAGAGGAATTAATGCTAATTCATTCGACGGTCGTGGTAACTATAACATGGGTATAAGAGAGCAACTAATTTTCCCTGAAATTGACTACGATAAAGTAGACAAAGTTCGTGGAATGGATATTTGCTTTGTAACAACAGCTAAAACAGACGAAGAGGCCAGAGAGTTTCTCTCATTAATGGGCGCTCCGTTTGCTAAATAAGGAGGTATAACTGTGGCTAAAAAAGCGATGAAATTAAAACAGCAGAGAGAGCAAAAATTCTCATCAAGAGAATATAATCGTTGCAAAATCTGTGGCAGGCCGCACGCCTACCTTCGCAAATTCGGTATTTGCCGTATTTGCTTTAGGGAGCTTGCTTACAAAGGCCAAATCCCAGGCGTAAAAAAATCAAGCTGGTAATATAGCAAGGAGGAAAAAATCATGCAAATTACAGATCCAATTGCAGATTTGCTAACCCGTATAAGAAATGCTCACTCAGCTAAACACGATACGGTGAAAGTTCCCGCTTCAAACATGAAGAAGGCTATTTGCCAAATTCTTGTTGACGAAGGATACGTTAAAAGTTTCCAAGTTGAAGAAGACGGAAAACAAGGCATAATCAAAATTAACTTAAAATACACAGCAGGCGTTGCTGCTATCAAAGGACTAAAAAGAGTTTCAAAACCTGGCCTTCGTATTTATGCAAATGCGACAGAGCTACCAAGGGTTATGAAAGGTCTTGGCGTTGCAGTTATCTCTACATCTAGAGGAATACTAACAGACCGTCAAGCAAGAAAAGACAACATCGGTGGCGAAGTTCTCGCCTTCGTATGGTAAAGAAGGGGGTGCAATAACATGTCCAGAATTGGAAGAAAACCCATAAATATTCCCGCAGGCGTTGACGTTAAAATTGACAGCTGTGTCGTGACTGTTAAAGGTCCAAAAGGCACTTTAACACAAAGAGTCAGTCCCAATTTAACAATTGAGATTGAGGGCGCAGAGATAAATGTTAAAAGACCCAACGACGAAAAAGAAAACCGTTCACTACACGGTCTTACAAGAACACTTATTGCAAACATGGTTATAGGTGTAACAGAGGAATTTAAAAAAGAGCTAGAAGTTAACGGCGTTGGTTACCGTGTGCAAAAACAAGGTAAAGACTTAGTTATGAATCTAGGCTACTCACACCAAGTTATTATGAGTGAAACTGAAGATGTTAAAATCGAAGTTCCATCTCCTAACAAAATCATTGTTCACGGACCTGATAAGCAAAAAGTTGGTCAGTTTGCCGCTGTAGTACGTGAAAAAAGACCACCAGAGCCATATAAAGGCAAAGGTATTAAGTACTCAGACGAAGTTATTCGTCGTAAAGAAGGTAAAGCCGGTAAAGGCTCAAAATAAGATAGGAGAGTGTAAAAAATGGTTAAAAAGATTGATAAAAACCAAGCCAGACTTCGCCGCCATAAAAGAGTTCGCGGCAAAATTTCCGGCACAGCAGAGAGACCTCGTCTTAATGTATATCGCTCTTCTGCTAATATATATGCCCAAATCATTGATGACACAAAAGGTGTAACAATTTGTGCGGCATCTACATTAGATAAAGAGTTTTCCGGAAATGGTTCGAATAAAGATGCTGCAAAACAAGTGGGTCTACTACTTGCAAAAAGAGCAGCAGAAAAAGGCGTAACAAACGTGGTTTTTGACCGCGGCGGTTACATCTTCCACGGCCGCGTCAAAGAGCTGGCCGACGGCGCCCGCGAGGGCGGCCTGAACTTCTAAGAAGGAGGAAATAAAATGGCTAGTAAAATTGACGCATCAGTACTTGACTTAAAAGAACGTGTTATCGCTATTAACCGTGTATCTAAAACTGTTAAAGGTGGACGTATTTTCAAATTTGCAGCACTTGTTGTTGTAGGTGACGGAAACGGCACAGTAGGTTTTGGTATCGGTAAAGCAGGCGAGGTACCCGACGCTATAAGAAAAGGCATTGAAGATGCAAAGAAAAATCTAATAAAAATCTCATTAAGAGGTACAACAATTCCTCACGAAATCATGGGTGAGTTTGGCGCAGGTAAAGTTCTACTAAAACCTGCAGCTCCAGGTACTGGAGTTATCGCCGGCGGACCTGTTCGTGCGGTAGTTGAGAGTGTTGGTATTAAAGACATTCGTACAAAAGCTCTACGTTCTAACAATCCATGCAATGTTGTAAGAGCAACAATTGAAGGACTTAGAAACCTACGTACAGCTCAAGAAGTTGCTGCTATTCGTGGCAAATCAGTTAAAGAAATTCTATAAGGAGGTTGCAAACAATGGATACAGTAGTTATTACTCTAAAAAAGAGCTTGATAGGCTGCAAAAAAGACCAAATTGCAACCGCTCACTCACTAGGACTTAAAAAAATAGGTTCAAAAACTCAACAACCAGATAATGCCCAAACACAAGGCAAGGTGAAAAAAATTATTCACCTAATCGAGGTAAGTAAATAAGGAGGTGCTATAAATGAAGTTGCATGAACTAAGAGCAGTCGCGGGCTCAACAAAAGTTGCAAAACGTGTTGGTCGTGGACATGGTTCAGGAAACGGAAAAACAGCCGGTAAAGGCCACAAAGGTCAAAAAGCAAGAGCCGGTAAGGGCTTCCGTGCAGGTTTTGAAGGCGGTCAAATGCCTTTACAAAGAAGAATTCCTAAAAGAGGATTTAACAATCCTTTTGCTAAAGAAGTAACATCAATAAACCTAACTTGTCTAAACAAGTTTGAAGACGGTGCGGTAGTTGATATTAAAGCTTTAGAAGATGCAGGTATCATTAATACAAACGCAGGTTTGATTAAAATACTTTCATGCGGAGAAATCTCCAAAAAACTTACCGTTCAGGTGAACGCCTATTCTGAGGCTGCAAAGGCGAAAATAGAAGCAGCCGGTGGGAAGGCAGAGGTGATTTAAGTTGTTAAGCACACTTATAAACGCCTGGAAAATTCCTGATCTAAGAAAAAAGATTCTTTTCACACTATTCATAATTGTTGCGTTTAGATTCGGTTCGGTTATACCGGCACCGTTTCTAGATGTAAATGCGCTACAAGGTCTTATGGACTCTGCAGCATCCGGTGGTACTGCGCTTGGATATATAAACATGCTAACTGGTGGTGCGTTTGCATACGCTACACTGTTTGCTATGGGTATCACTCCATACATCAATGCCTCGATCATTATGAACCTTCTAACAGTTGCAATTCCTCCACTAGAGAGACTTGCAAAAGAAGGAGAAACCGGTAAGAAAAAAATTGCGATGATCACAAGGTATGTAACTGTGCTTTTGGGCCTTATTCAAGGTACAGCTTTCTACTTCTATCTTCACAATTCAAACATCACCATCTACAGAGAAGGTGCTGCAATGTGGTTTAGCGCTATAGTAATTATCTTAGTGTTCACAGCAGGTACTGCTCTTATCATGTGGATGGGCGAACAAATTAACCAAAAGGGTGTTGGTAACGGTATTTCGATCATCCTATTTGCAGGTATAGTTGCAAGACTTCCTGTAACAGGTGCTCAACTTATGGAATACATCAACCTAGCTATTGCAAGCCCTGAGACAGCAGGACAATACTTTGTATTTGCTCCACTGTTCATAGTTTTATTCTTAGTTGTTATTTGGGTTATCGTATTTATGAATGATTCAGAAAGACGTATCCCTGTACAATATGCAAAAAAAGTTGTCGGCAGAAAAATGTACGGCGGCCAAAGCTCACACATGCCAATTAAGGTTACAATGAGCGGTGTTATGCCAGTTATCTTCGCTTCAGCTATTTTGTCAATACCATCGACCATCGAGTTATTCGTAACTCCTACTGGGTTCTGGGCTGGCTTCTTTGATGCCTTCTCAAGCACAGGTTGGTTATATTCGGTGTTATACTTTATATTCATAATTGTATTTGCATATTTCTATATGACAATGCAGTACAATCCGATTGAAATGGCAAACAACCTTCGCCAATCAAACGGTACAATACCGGGAATTCGTCCCGGCAAGCCAACTTCTGATTTTATAGGCAAGATATTAAACAAAATTACGCTAATTGGAGCTATGTTCCTAGCATTTGTTGCACTTTTACCTATAATATACGGAAATGTTACAGGCATGCAAGCCTTGTCAATGGGCGGTACTTCTATTATAATTATGGTAGGTGTTGCACTTGAGACTGTTAAACAAATTGAGTCTCAAATGATGATGCGCCACTATAAAGGATTTTTAGATTAATATAAGTTTGGGCGGTGGCTCAGATGAGCTGCCAGACCCACTACTTACTTTATGAAAGGGTGTAGAGTATGAAACTAATATTATTAGGTGCACCGGGTGCCGGCAAAGGCACACAAGCAGAGGTAATCTGCGAACATTTAAACATCCCAGCAATTTCCACGGGTAACATTATCCGTGAAGCGATGAAAAGCGGTACAGAAATGGGCGCAAAAGCAAAAGCTTTTGTTGAAGAGGGCAAACTAGTTCCAGATGATGTTGTTATAGGCATCATTAAAGAACGTCTAACAGAAAAAGACTGCGAAAACGGTTTTATTCTAGACGGTTTCCCAAGAACCATTCCTCAAGCCGAGGCACTGGATTCCATGGGCGTCGCTATCGACAGAGTAATCAGTATTGAAGTTACAGACGAAGCGATAGTCGCAAGAATGTCCGGACGCCGTGTTTGCCAAGACTGCGGAAGCTCTTACCACCTGATTTATAAAAAATCAGCAAAAGAGGGAATATGCAACAACTGTGGCGGCACCCTAATTCAGCGCAAGGACGACCACCCAGATACTGTAAAAGAAAGACTAGAAGTTTATCACACTCAAACAGCTCCGCTAAAAGACTACTACAAAAAACAAGGTAAACTTGCTTTAGTAGAAGGCCAAGAAGAGTTAAGCGAGACTACAAAGCTTACTTTAGAAGCTTTAACTGCTCCCTTAAACTAAGGAGTTAAACTGTATGATAACTATGAAAAGTAACCGTGACATTCAGATAATGAGAGAAGCGGGAAAAATTTCACAAAAAGCACTAATGCTTGCAGGCGAAGCTGTAGAGCCTGGAATATCAACATTCCAGCTTGACAAAATCGTTAGAAGCTATATTGAAAAAAGCGGCGCTGTGCCAAGCTTTTTAGGATATGGTGGATTTCCTGCTAGCGCGTGTATTTCAGTAAACAATGTGGTAATCCACGGCATACCATCAAAGTCAGAAATTTTAAAAAGCGGAGACATAGTAAGTATTGATGTAGGCGCCTATTACAAGGGATTTCATGCCGATAATGCATGGACGTTTGCCTGCGGAGATATAAGTAAAGAAGCTGAAAATTTGTTGAACGCAACGAAAGAGAGCTTGTTTGAGGCTATAAATGCTGCTAAAAACGGCAGTAGAGTAGGCGATGTAGGTTCTGCGGTGCAAAGGTATGTTGAAAATCGCGGTTACTCGGTTGTACGAGAATTTATCGGCCACGGAGTAGGTGCGAATTTACACGAAGACCCAAGTGTTCCCAATTACGGCACACCGGGTAGAGGTGTGCGTCTGTTATCGGGCATGACAATTGCCATTGAGCCTATGGTTAATATGGGTAAGGAAGAAGTCAAAGTATTAGACGACGGCTGGACCGTAAAAACCGTTGATGGTAAACTTTCCGCTCACTTTGAACACACTATTGCAATAACCGACGACGGCCCTGTTATTTTAACAGAGCTATAAGAGGTGCAATGTGAAAATTCAAATAGGACAAATTGTATGTTCACTTGCAGGCCATGATAAAGGCAATTTTCAAACAGTAATTTCCTTTGATGATGTCTATTTGACTTTATGCGATGGCAAAAGAAGAAAGATAGAAAAGCCAAAGAGAAAAAAAATAAAGCACGTTGCGTTTACCGAAACGGTTTTAGAAAAAAACTGTCTTATAACAAATAAGCAAATAAGAAATGCCTTGGCAAAGTACAGGCAACATATGTAATTCATGGAGGTTTTTTAAAATGTCAAAACAGGACGTAATTGAACTTGAAGGTATAGTCAAAGAAGCGCTACCAAACGCTACATTCCAAGTGGAACTACCAAATGGACATGTAATTTTGGCTCATATTTCAGGAAAACTACGTATGAACTTCATACGTATTCTACCCGGGGATAAAGTAACTATTGAAATGTCCCCATATGACCTTACAAAAGGTCGTATAACATGGCGTTCAAAATAATGCCAAAGTACGCACAAAACAATTTAAAGTTTATATAAAAACTTAAACTAACAGGAAGAAAGGATGGTCAGTAATGAAAGTCAGACCTTCTGTTAAAAAAATTTGCGAGAAATGCAAAGTTATAAAACGTAAAGGAAAAATCATGGTTATCTGTGAGAATCCTAAACACAAACAACGTCAAGGCTAATTTTTTATGTGACGAGAGCGTCACAAAGAAGAAAGGATGGTCATAAATAATGGCTCGTATTTCAGGTGTAGACTTACCAAGAGATAAAAGACTTGAGATTGCTTTAACTTATGTTTACGGTATTGGCCGTAAAACTGCTGTAGAAATCTGCGAAGGCACAGGCGTATCTGGTGATATCCGTGTTAGAGATTTATCTGATGAAGATGCAGCAAAACTAAGAGAGTATATCGAAGCAAACTGCAAAGTTGAAGGTGATTTAAGAAGAGAAATCGCTTTTGATATAAAAAGATTAATAGAAATCGGTTGCTACAGAGGTGTTCGTCACCGTAAAGGCTTACCGGTTAGAGGTCAGCGTTCAAAGACTAATGCGAGAACTCGTAAAGGTCCTAGAAAAACAATGGCTAACAAGAAGAAATAATGGAGGGACATTTAAATGGCAGCAGTAAAAGGTTCTAAGAAAGCCACAGTCAGAAGACGCCGCGAGCGCAAAAATATCGAGCGTGGAGCTGCACATATCCAGTCCACATTTAACAACACAATCGTAACAATCACTGATGTTCAAGGCAATGCTATTTCATGGGCAAGCGCTGGCGAACTAGGGTTTAGAGGTTCAAGAAAATCAACTCCTTTCGCAGCTCAATCAGCAGCGGAAACAGCAGCGAAAGCAGCTATGGAGCATGGTATGAAATCAGTTGAAGTGTATGTTAAAGGACCGGGTTCAGGTCGTGAAGCAGCAATTCGTGCGTTACAAGCAACAGGTCTTGATGTAAATATGATCAAAGACGTAACACCAATTCCGCACAACGGATGCCGTCCTCCAAAGAGAAGACGCGTATAATCATAATAAAAGGAGGATTATATAATGGCAAGAAACAGACAACCTGTTTTAAAAAGATGTAAAACACTAGGCATTGAGCCTTCTGTTATGGGTTACAATAAATCAACAAAAAGAATTCCCAAACCAAACAAAAGAAAAATGAGCGAATACGGTTTACAGCTAAATGAAAAACAAAAAGTTAAATTCATTTACGGCGTGCTCGAAAAACAATTCTCACACTACTATGAAAAAGCAGTTAAAAGAACTGGTATCACAGGTGAAAACCTACTTCAATTCTGCGAAAGAAGACTTGACAGCGTAGTATACAGAATGGGACTTGCGTCAACAAGACGTGAGGCAAGACAACTTGTAGGCCACGGACATTTCAATGTTAATGGCAAAAAAGTTGACATAGCTTCTTATCTAATAGATGAGGGCGATGTTATTGCTCTAAGCGAAAAAAGCAGAGCTTCTACAAAATTCAAAGCTATAGTTGAAACAAGAGGCGCTATTCCAGTAGCTGCTTGGTTAGATTATAACAAAGATACACAAGAAGCAAAGGTTTTAAGACTACCTAATCGTGACGACATTGACTTTGACGTTGATGAAACACTTATCGTAGAGTTTTACTCCAAATAATGCCCTTTAATCTAAAATGCCACAAGGAGGAACGCAAATGATTGAGATAGAAAGACCGAGAATAGATATAGTTAACATTTCCGACGATGGAAAATACGGTAAATTTGTTATTGAGCCTTTGGAAAGAGGTTTCGGAACAACTCTTGGAAACAGCCTTAGAAGGGTGTTACTTTCAAGCTTGCCGGGCGTGGCAGTTAAAACAGTGAAAATTGATGGCGTTGTTCATGAATTTTCAACTATTCCGGGCGTAAAAGAAGACGTCACCGAGATTATTTTAAATATTAAGGGTATAGTTGCTAGTCTAGACCCTACTTGCACTGGTTCAAAAACTGTTGTAATAGAGGCACAAGGTCCTATGGACGTTACTGCCGAAGCTATTAAATGCGACAGCGAAGTCGAGATTTTAAATCCAGACTTGCACATAGCTACACTAGGAGCCGATTCAAGACTTTATATGGAGCTTGTATTTGACCACGGTAGAGGCTATGTGTCCGGTGAAAGAAATAAACAAAATATGCAAAGCGGTGTAATTGGTGAACTTGCAGTTGACTCAATTTACACACCTGTGCTAAAAGTTAATTTTAGCGTAGAAAACACACGTGTAGGCCAAAGCATAGATTATGATAAACTTACACTTGATGTTTGGACAAACGGAGTTAAAAACGCACAAGAGGCTGTTTCTCTAGCTGCTAAAGTCCTAACCGACCACCTTGAGCTATTCGTTGACCTGTCTGATGCAGGTAAGAGTGCTGAAATAATGGTCGAAAAAGACGATAACGGCAAAGAAAAAGTTTTAGAAATGACAATTGAAGAGCTTGATTTATCAGTACGTTCTTTCAACTGCCTAAAACGTGCGGGAATTAACACAGTAGAAGACCTAATCAACAAGTCTGAAGAAGACATGATGAAGGTTAGAAATCTAGGACGTAAGTCACTTGAGGAAGTTATTTGGAAAATGGCTTCACTAGGTTTTAACTTACGTAAAGAAGATGAATAAATTCTGATTAATCAGAAACAAATATTAGGAATAGGAGTGATATTTCATGCCGGGAACAAGAAAACTCGGAAGAGACACTGCTCACAGAACAGCAATGCTTAGAGGGCTTGTCACATTCTTCTTAGAGAATGGCAAAATAGAAACCACTGATACTCGCGCTAAAGAACTTCGTTCATTAGCAGAGAAAATGATAACAATAGCTAAGGTTGACAATCTAACAAATAGAAGAACTGTTTTAGCTTTTATAACTAAAGAAGCTGTAACAAACAAACTATTTACTGAAATTGCACCAAAATATGTAGACAGAAACGGCGGTTATACTAGGATTTCAAAACTAGGACCTCGTCGTGGCGACGCTGCAGAAATGGCAGTTATCGAATTAGTTTAATCTATAACAAAAATCCCACGGTTTTATACCGTGGGATTTTTTTATTTGTATTGAGAAAACTTAGTAAAACTTTTAATTAAAAAAAGGAAAACCCCCAACGAGGGTTTTCCTCTTTAAATGTCCACTGGACATTTAAATTCACCTTTCCTGCGTTTTTTTAAGTATTGGATTTCGCTTTCTGCGGAAAGCACCTTAGGACTCTGTCCTAAGAACCTGAAATTTTTTGTAAAAAATTTAGTAAAACTTTTAATTAAAAAATCCGCAGGATTTTTCACAACAATTCTCAATTCTCAATTCTGAATTCTCAATTAATAGTATTATTCAAACTTAATAAATAACTCATACATAAAGTTTTCATCGT
>CAYJIA010000047.1:0-16480 GCA_964370115.1 uncultured Eubacteriales bacterium | reverse complement strand
AGTGAAGAGTTGTGGTGAAATGCTTCGCATTTTTATTTAAAAGTTTCTTTATACCTGACCGTTTATGTAACATTATTTGTTGCCGAGCATTTTTGAAGGTGAACAAAGAGCTATAATTTTTATAATACATATTGACTGTAAGAAAGTTTTGTTGTATAATAGTTTTGCACAAAACAAATACCGTGAATTTGGGAGTTATATTTTGAAGAAATTTCGTATTGGACTTGAAATAAATAAAACAACACACTTCATAAAAAGAGCTATAGACGAGAAAGTTATTGCTCAGACAGACAAATCTTTAACCGTCCCTCAGGCTCAGCTAATAGGATTTATTGCAAATCATGAGGAGGAGGGCAGTCTTTGTCAAAAAGATATAGAAAAAGTTTTGGGGCTAAAACGCTCGTCGGTAAGCCTAATGCTTAATAATATGGAGAAAAATGGCTATGTTGTTCGACTGTCTGACCAAAATGACGCTAGGGTAAAAAAAGTTGTGTTAACAGAAAAAGCCATGCTAATGCGCGAGAAGATAGAAATAATTATAGACTCAGTCAATGAAAAACTCAGCGCGGGAATTAGCGAAGAAGAAATTGAAGCGTTCTTTAAAATTTTAAGTAAAATGAGAGAAAATTTGCAGTAAATTTATTTATTGCATTTTTAACGCAGATATAGTTTTGTGCAAAACATATTTAAAGGAGAAATAAAATGAATGCAGATCGTTTAGAACAAATTAAGAGCATGCCTGTGGGAAAGCTAGTACTAAATAATGCGATACCCGCCATGCTTGCCATGATAATGGTGCTGATTTATAACATAGCAGACTTGTTTTTTGTAGGACAAACAGGAGACCCGCTTAAAGTTGCGGCAGTGGCACTTGCCACACCGGTGTTTTTGATATTTATGTCTATAGGAAATATTTTTGGTATAGGCTCGACATCAGTTGTCTCAAGAAGCCTTGGAAAAGGTGACAGTGCATACGCAAAAAAAGTTTCGGCTTTTAGCATTTGGAGCTGTGTAATAATCGGTATACTCATATCCCTATTCATATTTTTATTTATGGATCAAGTGATGACTTTAATAGGCACTAGTGCAGATATTTGGGATATGGTGAAAAGTTACCTTCAAATCATATGTCTTGCAGGACCGTTTTTAATGTTTTCTACTTGCCTTTCAAGCCTGCTAAGAGCAGAAGGTCAGGCTGGTAAAGCAATGATAGGAATGATGCTTGGCAATTTGATAAATATAGTTTTAGACCCTGTTTTAATATTGTTCTTTGACATGGGCGTAACAGGTGCGGCAGTAGCCACAGCAGTAGGTCAGCTTATAGGTGCGCTATACTATATTTTCTATCTATTAAAAGGAAAAAGCCTGCTCAGTGCAAAAATAAAAGATTTTACTCTAAAAAATAATGTTTGTAAAAATGTACTTATTATAGGCATTCCAGCTTCCTTAGGCTCGCTTTTAATGACAGTGTCACAAATATTAATCAATAGTGAAATGTCAAAATACGGAGATTTGGCACTTGCTGCTATAGGTGTTGCAGGAAAAATAACCATGATAACAGGTATGCTTTGCATAGGTCTTGGACAAGGAATTCAACCTCTTTTAGGATACTGTGTGGGAGCAAAAGATTTTAAACGATATAAATCTATACTAAAATTTTCAATGATATTTGCATTTGGTTTGAGTGCCGTTATGACGCTATCTTGTTACCTTGGTTTAAATCCGCTAGTGAGTATGTTCTTAACCGACGCTGCCTCTTATGACTACGCCGTATCGTTTTCAAGTACCTTCCTTACAACTAGTGTGCTTTTTGGTATGTTTTATGTGCTGATGAATGCACTTCAAGCGGCAGGTGCGGCAGGATTTTCGCTTATCGTCAATGTAAGCCGTCAAGGACTTATCTATATACCTTGTTTATTTATTTTAGGTGCGACACTTGGAATAAATGGTCTTGTGTGGGCACAGCCTGCTGCAGACGTAGGCTCGTTTATACTTGTTCTAGTGCTTTACATTATCATGTCAAGAAAAATGTTTAAATCTAAAACTTTAGCTTAAATGTTTACAAAATTCCCCTTACTTTGTCATTTTAACTATGTTATTATTAGTTATCGAAGTTTGGAGGAAGTTATGGCTAATATTGATAAGAAGAAAACAAAAAAACTAAAATTATGGCAGCGTATACTACTTATTACGCTTGCTGTAATTTTTGTTTTATGTATAGCCTTTGTTATATGGGCGCTAAACCCTTACCGTGCTGACAGCACTGCACTTTCTGTGCTTGAAAAAGATTATGTGAGCGTGGAAGACAATTTGACGATAGTACGCCCTGAGACTGCAAGCGACACGGGATTTATATTTTACCCTGGCGCAAACGTAGAGGCCGAGGCATATTTACCATTGCTCGACAAAATTACAAAGCAGACAGGAATGACTTGCGTTTTAGTCGAAATGCCACTGGGTTTTGCTATTTTTGACATAGATGGTGCAAAAGATGCGATAGAAACATTGCCCGAAATCGAAAACTGGTATATAGGTGGACATTCTCTAGGTGCCTCAATGGCAAGCGACTTTGCGTCTGACAATGAGGAGCTATTTGAGGGGTTAGTGGTCATGGGCGCATATGTATATGGCGACTATCCTACGGAAAAATCTTTGACGATTTATGGAACGTTTAACGCTGAACTTGAAAACCGCATTGACTATACAGATAATATTGTTATAATAGATGGTGGAAATCACGCACAGTTTGGAAATTACGGAAAGCAGCTTGGTGACCCAGACGCTACAATTAGTGCAGAAGAACAACAAGATATTACGGTAGAGGCGATAGCCGAGTTTATAAAGGATTAAGAGGTGCTTGATGAAAAAAATAAGTTTAATAAGTTTAATATTTGTGATGTCTATAATTTTTTCTGCTTGTGGTACTAGTTCTTTGCCTGTAATTAGTGTAAATTCAGTAGAGCAAATAGGGGAAATAATTGTAGCCGAAAATGAAAATTTGCCCGAAATGCAAGAGCTTTTAAGCAGTGATGAAAACTTTGAGCCCTACATTGGAAATTATTTTAGCGAGGATTACACGCCGATAAGTGCAGTGGTTTATTACCCAAAAGACAGTACGCAGGCAAGTGAAATAGCCGTGTTTGAGTGCGAAAGCGAAGACGATGTACTTATGGTAAAAAAAGCGCTAGAAGAATATAAAGATGTAAGGCAAGGAACTTTTGCGGGCTATTCGCCTGAGCAAGAAGACATAATAGAAAATGGCACAGTTATCGCGGTGGATAATTTAGTTGTGCTAATTATTTGCGAAAGCGCACAGGACACGACAGAGTTGTTTGTCTCTATGGCAATGGGATATGAGCCTGAAATTTCTGAGCCGACAACTAAGGCTAGTGAAAGCGTGGCGGATGAAAGCTCCTCCGAAACACCTGTCGTAGCGCAGGACGAGTTTAACAGCGAAAATGTAATAAACGCATATAAAAATAGCGACGATGACAGCCTTATGCCAAAGGATAAGGAAGTATATGACATAGTGGTATCGGTTATAAGTGAAAATATAAGCGATGATATGACCGAATATGAAAAAGAGCTTATAATACATGACTGGATAATTGATAATACTCAATACGACCCGGGAGAGCTAAGCACTGACCCAAATGCGGTATTAAGCCCAGAGCACGATAATCCTTATGGAACACTTGTATATGGATACGCGATTTGTACGGGATATACCTCTACATTCCAGCTTTTCATGGACATGCTTGAAATTGAGTGTTTAAGCGTTAACGGCAATTCACATGGTGGAACAGAAGACCACGCGTGGAATATGGTAAAACTTGATGGCGAGTGGTATTTTGTAGATGTCACATGGGACGATCCCGTAGGAGGCGACGGCGTACACACATATTTTAATGTCACATCGGAATTTATAGCAAATAGAGACCACTTCTGGGAAATGGAAAATTTTCCCGAGGCGACGGCTACAAAACACGCATATAAAGAATAAAATATGAATTAAAGCTAAAATATTACGCAATGTTGGGTGATATTTTGGCTTTTTGATTTATTGATTTTATGAAGCGTTCATGGTATAATGAGTTATAAATTAATCTGACACGGCAAAAGGTGAGATGTTTGACATCCGCCTTTTTATTATGCCTATAACAAAATTTTAAGGAGAATTATGACGACTACTACATTTAAAGAACTATCATTAGTTGAACCGATGCAAAGAGCCATAGACAAAATGGGCTTTACAACTGCTACAGCAGTTCAGGCACAGGCTATACCCATTATACGTGAGGGTGTAGACATATTGGCACAATCACAAACAGGAACAGGAAAAACGATGGCGTTTTCAATTCCTGCTGTTGAGAGTATTGAAAAAGGTGTGCACAGCGTACAAGTGCTTATACTTTTACCTACAAGAGAGCTTGCGCTTCAATGTGCAGAAGAGGTAAGAAAGCTTACAAGATATATGCCACATATAAAAGTTGCCGAAATTTTTGGTGGCGCCGACTATAATACTCAGTTTAGAGCTCTTAAAAAAGCTAACTTTGTAATAGGTACACCAGGCAGAACCATGGACCACATGAGCCGTGGTACTTTAAATATCGAAAATTTAAAAATGATAATCTTGGACGAAGCCGACGAAATGCTTAACATGGGCTTTAAAGAGGATATTGAAACTATTTTAAAAGACACACCTAGTGAAAGACAAACTTTGTTGTTTTCTGCAACGGTACCAAAAGCAATTTTAGACATAACTCACCAGTTCCAAAAAAATGCGAAAAGAGTAAATCTTTCAGGTGGTAACACTACGCTAAAAGAAATTACTCAGCTTTATTTAGACGTGCCTAAGGCTCAAAAAACAAATGTACTAAAACTTTTAATGTTTTACTACAAACCAGTTCACTCAATCATTTTTGCAAACACAAAGAGCATGGTAGACGAGCTTGTCGACACTCTTTCTGAAATAGGTCTTAGTGCAAAAGGTCTTCATGGCGACATGAAGCAAAGACAAAGAACCATAGTTATGGCCGATTTTAAAAGCGGTAAAACCGAGGTTTTAATTGCGACAGACGTAGCTGCACGTGGTATAGACGTAAGCGATATCGACTATGTATTTAACTACGATATTCCAAAAATGTCAGAGTACTATGTTCACCGTATAGGAAGAACAGGAAGAGCAGGAAGAACCGGTACTGCGGTTACTCTATGTTGTGGCAGAAGACAAGTTGCAGACGTAAAAGCACTTGCAAGAAAACTACAATCAGATATAACAGAAATTCCTGTGCCTACAGTAGAGAGCATACAAATGGGCGAAATCGAAAGCAATGTCAAAAAAATATGTGACGTGCTTGAAAAAGGTAAGACTACGCCTGCACAAAAAATGCTTGTAGACACACTTGTGGGTTATGGCTATAACCTAGAACAAATAGCTATTGCTCTTTCTGGAATGGCTTTTGAAAAAAGCACAAGTAGCCTTGTGAATGTTCCTAAGTTTGAAAGAAACGAAAGAAAATCAGACGAGGGCAAGAGAAAACCTTCTAAATCAGAGGGTTATGATAACAGCGCGTTTAGTACCATGGTTTTAGACATAGGTTCAAGCTCACGTTGTAAACCAAACCACATAGTTGGTGCTGTGACAGAGCAAACAGGAATGTCATCAAGAGATATAGGTAAAATTATTATAGAACAAGATTACTCAATGGTATCGGTTCCGACAGATATGATTCATGATATCCTACAAGAGTTAAGAGGGATTAAGATTTGCGGAAAACCTGTAACTGCATCGCATATCAAAGAGCTTAAAAAAGTGAAAAATTCTGGCGACACAAAACGCTCGGGAGACAGAAGAAGCTCTGGCGACAGAAAAGGTCATGGCGATAGAAAAAATTCGTCAAGACACGGTAAATCACATAGTAAATCAAATGGTAAAGCTTCACACTCAAAACAAGGTGGAGAAAAAGATTACTCAAAACTTGCTAAAAAGAAAAGAAAATAACAAAAATTTAGAAGTATCTTTTTGTAAAACACAAAATCGGTAGGAGTTTTTCTCCTGCCGATTCTTTTTAAAAATTTTTTAATTAATTAAAGCTATGCCTAAGTTCAAATATGCCGCAAAACATAGCCATAAAAGATAAGGAATTAAAAGATATGAGGCAAGCTTTGATATTGGGCTAGCTTGGATTATTAGTATAATTACGAGTGTTATAAGTACAAGTATCCAGACAAACGCCGCATAATAAAGCGAAAAATTAAAGAATATTATGGACCATGAAAAGTTTAAAACTAGCTGTGCGACATAGGTTTTAAGCGCAGACTGCTTTTGCTCTTTTGGGACATCGGCGACAAGAATAAGATACGACGATATACCCATTAAAATATAAAGTATACTCCACACCACTGGGAAAATCCAGTCAGGCGGGGAAAGTGGCGGTTTTTGTAGGGCGTTGAAACTCTCCATGCTGTCCCCCGAGATAAATCCCGAGACAAAGCCGACAGCCAAAGGTATGGCGATGCAAATTGCAAGTAAAGCCCAGTTGATTGTTGATAGTTTATTCTTCATAAGAAAACACCTCCTAGCCGTATTGTATGCGGTAGGAGGCGTTTTTATGTGTTAATAATTATTCCGTAGCCGGTTTTGGTTCTTTCATTGTAAGGCTAATGCGTTTTTTTGGAACGTCAACCGCCGTAACCCAAACTTTTATAATATCTCCGACTTTTAGCACGTCTGACGGATGCTTAATAAATTTATTGCTTATTTGAGTTATATGCACAAGTCCGTCTTGATGCACGCCGATGTCGACGAATGCGCCAAAGTCTATTACATTTCTGACAGTGCCCATTAAATCCATGCCGACTTTAAGGTCTTTCATGTCCTTTATGTCACTTCTTAGTATGATTTTTTCAATCTCGTCCCTAGGGTCTCTTCCAGGCTTTGAAAGTTCTAATACTATATCGTTTAGGGTAGGTATGCCTATTCCAATTTCGTTTGCGACGTTTTCTTCGCCTTTTTCTAAAACTCTATCCTTTAAGTCCGCAAAGCCACTAGCTGTTACTTTTTTAAGATTATATCCGCAAAGCTCTAAAATTTTCTTTGCACTATCATACGACTCGGGGTGAACAGCAGTGTTATCCAAAATGTTTTTGCTCTCGCTAACCCTTAAAAATCCTGCGCACTGTTCAAAGGCTTTAGGGCCTAGTTTAGGGACTTTTTTAAGCTGTGCGCGAGATGTGAACATTCCGTTTTCAAGCCTGTATGCAATAATGTTTTTAGAAACTGCGGCACTTATGCCCGCTATGTTTTTAAGTAGTGAAGGCGACGCCGTGTTTAGGTCTACACCGACAGAGTTAACACAGGCTTCTACAACACCGCCCAATGCCTCGTCCATACGTTTTGGTGGCATGTCGTGTTGGTATTGTCCTACACCTATCGCTTTTGGGTCGATTTTAACAAGCTCTGCAAGTGGGTCTTGTAGCCTATGGGCAATTGACACAGCACTTCTAAGCGTAAGGTCAAATTCAGGATATTCTTCCGCAGCAAGTTTTGATGCAGAATAGACGGAGGCGCCAGCTTCGTTAACGACAGTGTACTCTACGTCTAGTCCGTCTTTTACCAAGTTATCTACAAAAATCTCGGTTTCTTTTGACGCAGTACCGTTGCCGATAGCAATTAGTTCAACACCGTGTTTTTTTGCAAAGTTTTTAACAAGTGCGTTTGCCTCGCGTACCTTGTTTTCGCCGTGGGTAGGGTAGATAACTCCAGTGTCTAAAACTTTTCCGGTTTCGTCTACAACTGCGACTTTACAACCGGTTCTGTACCCTGGGTCAAGTCCCATTACGGTTTTGCCTTTAACGGGAGACTGCATTAATAGGTTTCTAAGATTTACCGCAAAAACTTTTATTGCACTTTCCGCAGCCTCTTCGGTAAGGCTGTTTCTTATCTCTCTTTCAATTGCAGGGAAAATAAGCCTTGAATATGCATCTTTTGCCGCTTCTCCGACAGCTTCGCCACAAGGCGAGTCGTTTTTTACATAAGAGGTAAGAAGTATGTTGTGACCTTTTGATATGTCTAGGTCTATGCTAACTTTTAAGAATCCCTCGCGCTCGCCCCTGTCTATTGCCAAGACTCTATAGCCTGTGATTTTTGAAATAGGCTGAGAAAATTCGTAGTACATAGAGTATACAGAGTCTTCTTCTTTTGAAGCCTTGCTCTTTAAGACGCCTTGAGCCGCGGTTACGTATCTAAGTCTTTTTCTTATATTAGCGTCGTCCGATATAGTTTCTGCAATGATGTCAAGCGCACCTTGTAGCGCCTCGTTTTCGTCTTTTACGCCTTTTTCTTCGTCCACAAACTCTACCGCCAAGTCGATGGGGTATTCCTTTGTGCTTTGTTCCAAGATTTTAACAGCTAGAGGCTCAAGTCCTTTTTCTTTAGCGACAGATGCCCTTGTTTTTCTCTTTGGTCTAAACGGTCTGTATATATCATCAATTTCGGAAATGGTAGTTGCGTTTTCTAAGCTTTTTGCAATTTCGTCTGTCATAGCCTCTTGTGCTTCAATCAGGCCGAAAACCTCGGTTTTTCTTTGATCTAGATTTCTAAGGTATTGTAATCTTTCAGAAATTTCTCTTATCATTTGGTCGTCTAAAGAGCCGTGTGCTTCTTTTCTATACCTTGCAATAAAGGGTATTGTGTTGCCCTCGTCTATAAGTTCTATTAGTTTTTGTATTTGCCATTCTTGCAGTTTAAACTCTGCCGAAAGCGCTTTTGCATAATCGATCATAATATGACTTCCTTTGACTTTTTATATATTTTGTGATAGGCTTATTGTATCATAAAAGCATTAAATTTACAAGTAAGAAAGGATATTTGAAATGATTAAAAACATCGTATTCGACATAGGAAATGTACTCGCTGATTTCTCGTGGGAGAAAAGCTGTAGGAAGCTTTTTGCCGACGAAGACATATATAAAAGAATATGTGATGTCACCGTGAGAAACAAGAAAAAATGGGTGGAGTTTGACATAGGCAATTTAACCTATGAAGAGGTTATAAAAAGTTTTGTAGACGACGAGCCAGAGCTTGAGGAAGAAATAAAACTTGCGGTTAAAACAATTTTTGAGAATATAATCCCATATGATTACAGCGAGGGCTGGGTGACGGGGCTTAAAGAGAGGGGATATAAAGTATATCTACTGTCAAACTATGGCGAAAAGCCTGCCGAAATGACCTTTGCAAACTTCCCGTTTATAGATAAAGTCGACGGCGAGATTATATCCTACACTGTAAAACTAGCAAAACCCGACCCGAAAATCTACATGGCATTATGCGATAAATACAAGCTGAAACCAGAGGAGTGTGTGTTTATTGATGATATGGAAGAAAATATAGAAGCCGCTAAAGCATGTGGCTTTCACGGCATAGTGTTTAAAGATAAAGAATATGTAGATAAAAGACTTTCAGAAATTCTTGCTTAAAAACGAAGCGTGAAAAGTGGTGGTGAAATTTTGACAAGAGCAGAGCCCTTGCCCTACAATTACCATTCTTCATTAAAAAAACTCGGGCGGAAAGTATCCGTCCGAGTTTCTTTTATTTTACGCTTCGCTATCTACATCTGCTGTGTTTGATGGTGCATCTTCATATATGAAGTCGTGGATTACGTCTGTGGCTGCGTCTAAATCATAGAACCACATCCAACCACCTGTTGCAGAGTCTGTACCGCTTGTAAGGCTAATGTCTTGGTCTGTGTCTGGCATACTCATAGTTTCAAGGGTGAAACCGCCTGCCGCAAACGGAACATAGCCAAGTATCTCTGTCACGTCAAGTGAAGTTTCGCACATGTAGCTTAGGTCATTTACAAGGTCTGGGAAATCTCCCGCTGGAATGTTTGGAAGTTTATATATAATTGACGATAAAACTTCTTGCTGTCTTTCAGCTCTTTCGGTGTCTGAGCCTATGCTTCTAATTCTAGAGTAAGCAACTGCTTGGTCGCCTGTCAAAGTGACAAGCCCGTAATTGCTAAGGTAGCCGGACTTTCCGACGTTGCTAAGATTTGTGTTAACCGCAAGCATTTCGCTGTAAGTTACATCAATTTCAACGCCACCAAAAGCATCTACGATGTCGGCAAGGCTGTTAAAGTTTACTGTTACATAGTCTTCGATATTCATTCCGAAGTTTTGGTTTATAGCCCTTATACCGCCTTCTGCTCCGTAATATGAGTAAGCGGCGTTAATTTTGTTCATATAAACTCGGTCTTCTGTGCCGATATTAACCCTACTGTCGCGCAGGATAGAGGTCAATTTGATTTTATTATGCGCCTCGTCTATTGTCAAAATCATAATGGCATCTGAAAGGCCATTAAAGGTGTTGTATCTTGAGTCGACACCAAAAAGTGCGATGTTTGTAATTTCTGGATTTTCCTCTGCGACCTCCGCCGCCTCTGATGTGATGCCTAAAACCTCTTTATCTGTTGTTATTACAGTGGAAGTAAGTCCTGCAAGTACATAGTTTGAGACATAAAGTGCGGCTCCACCAACAAGGATTAGGATTACGCTAAAAAAGCAAATTAAGACTTTTGCGACTATATGTTTCTTTGATTTCTTTGCCTTTGCTTTCTTGTGGCCTGACTTTGAAGAATAGCTAGACATATCTTGAAAATTATTTTCTTTTTTCGCCATTATATAAAATTCCTTTCCGTAAAATACAAAAATCGACATAAATTTACACAACATACGTGTTTAGCCATTATACTTGTTTTTCCCCAAAAGGTCAACGTTATTTGAGAAAAAAAGCTGTATTTTTCTCATTGTATGAGATTTATAAGAATATATAAACATAATTTTCGGCTGAGTTTGGCTACTTTCTAACTTTTAACCAAAGACCAAATTCTTGTGCTAAGATAAGATTTATGGTATAATAACCTCACGCCACAAGCCAAAGCGGAGCTTTGGGTGGCTGAGAGAACATTGTATCGTCTCGGATGGCGACTATGTCGCTTTTATGATATAATAACAGGTTAAGACCAAAATTGAAAGGAATTAAGAATTTAATGGGATCAGAAAAGTTAAGAGAGAATTTAAGGAATGTGGCAATCATTGCCCACGTTGACCACGGAAAAACTACACTTGTGGATCAACTTTTAAAACAAAGTGGTATATTCAGGGTTAACGAGAGTGTTGCCGAAAGAGTCATGGACTCAGGAGATTTAGAAAGAGAAAGAGGCATTACGATTTTATCAAAAAATACAGCCGTAATGTATAAAGACACAAAAATTAATATAGTAGACACACCAGGGCATGCCGATTTCGGTGGCGAGGTTGAGCGTATACTTATGATGGTAGACGGTGTTGTGCTCTTGGTCGACGCGTTTGAGGGCTGTATGCCACAAACAAGATTTGTTCTTAAAAAAGCTTTAACCCTTGGTAAAAAACCATTGGTTGTTGTGAATAAAATTGACAGACCAGGCGCTAGACCTGCAGAGGTTGTGGACGAAGTCTTGGACCTGTTTATAGAGCTAGGTGCCGACGACGAGCAACTTGAGTTCCCTGTAGTTTATGCATCTTCAAGAGATGGTTATGCAATGGACGACCACGAAGTTCCAGCAGAAGATATGACAGCCTTGTTTGAGGCTATAGTGCGTGAAATTCCAGCTCCTAAAGGAGACGCCGAGGCACCACTGCAAATACTTTTCTCAAACATAGACTCTGATGAATATGTCGGTAGAATAGGTGTTGGAAGAGTTGAGCGCGGTAGCGTAAAACTTGGTCAAGCCGTTGTAGTATGTTCTGAGGGCGAAACACCAAAAAGTGCAAGAATTGGTAAACTTTATCAGTTTGAGGGCTTAAAAAGAGTAGAGTACGAAACAGCAAGTGTTGGAGATATAGTTTGTGTATCGGGTATAACAGACCTTAATATAGGTGAGACTGCATGTGCGATAGACTGCGTAGAGCCTTTGCCATTTGTAAAGATTGACGAGCCTACAGTTTCTATGATGTTTATAGTAAATAACTCGCCGTTTGCGGGTAAAGAAGGTAAATTTGTAACCTCAAGAAATCTTCGTGACAGACTGTTTAAAGAAGTTGAAACAAATGTTGCAATGAGAGTAGAAGAGACAGAAAGTGCCGACACATTTAAAGTATCGGGCAGAGGCGAGCTTCACCTTTCTATACTCATAGAGCAAATGCGCCGTCAAAACTATGAGTTCCAAGTTTCACGTCCACAAGTTATCTTTAAAAGAGATAAAAACGACAAGCTTTTAGAGCCTATTGAGCTTCTTATGATAGAAGTACCAGACGGATATGTTGGCGCCGTAATGGAAAAACTAGGAAGCCGTAAAGCGGAAATAGTGAACATGGGTACAAGAGAGTCTGGTATTACTCACCTAGAGTTTAAAATTCCTGCAAGAGGCCTTATGGGATATCGTTCAGAATTTTTATCTGATACAAACGGAAATGGTATCATGAACCACGTGTTCGAAGGGTTTGAAGAGCACAAGGGTGAAATCATTCAAAGAACTCAAGGTTCTTTAGTGGTTCACGAAACAGGTGAATCTACAGCCTATGGACTGTTCTCTGCTCAAGACAGGGGAAGACTATTTATAGGACCTGGTATTCCTGTTTACGAGGGAATGGTAGTAGGTGCCAACCCTAAAAACGAAGATATCGTAATAAATGTGTGTAAGAAAAAACACGCTACAAATACAAGGTCATCAGGTTCTGATGATGCGCTAAAACTGACACCTGCATCAAGACTAAGCCTAGAGCAGTGCCTAGAATTTATAGCGGACGACGAGCTAGTTGAGATTACACCAAAATCTGTTAGAATGAGAAAAACAGTGCTTGCAAAAGAGCTAAGAATGAAAAAACCTAAAAAATAATTTGAAAAGACAGGAGGAAAATCTATGAATTACGTTATACTTGATTTAGAGTGGAACGCATCTTTTAGCAGAAAAACAAAGAGCTATGTAAACGAAATAATTGAGTTTGGCGCGGTAAAATGTGATGAAAATCTCAATTTGATAGATACTTTTTCCTCCATGGTCTCCCTTCAAATAGGCGAGAAAATAAGCTCTGTAATAAAAGAGCTTACAAATATAAAAGACGAGGAACTTGACGACGCCTTACAGTATATGCAAGTGGTAAGCAAGTTTAGAAAGTGGGCAGGAGAAAATATTTTGCTCACTTTCGGCACGTCTGATGTACTATCTCTTACCCAAAACTGTAAATATTTTAGCGGCGACAGAAAGATACCATTTCTTACAAAATATGTGAATTTACAAGAGTATTTTCAAAGTTGTATGGAAAAAGAGCTTGAGTCTGTAAAGGAAAAACAAGTAAGCCTTGTAAATGCCTCTAAAATGGTCGGCATAGACACAGACAGCATGAAAGTACACAGAGCTTGTGATGACAGCATGCTTTCTTATGAACTTCTAAAAAGGATATTCGATAAAAAAGATATTAAGGATTTTATTGAAAATGCCAATACAGAAGAATTTTACGACAGAATTACATTTAAAACTACGATAATCACAGATTTGAAAAACCCTTTGGTAGACAAAGAGCAATTTAAATTTTGCTGTGAAAAGTGTGGGGCAAAAGTCAGCAAAAAAGGTAGATGGACGATAAAAAATAAAAGATTTTTTGCAGAATTTAACTGTAAAAAATGCGGGTATAATTTCTTGGGCAAAGTTCAAGTTAAAGAAAAGTACGAGGGTATAGTGGTTACTAAAAAAACTTCGCCACTTGCAAAAATCGAAAAACCAAGGGCGGCAAAAGAAGATGTAATAGGCAGTATGGACTTGAAAATCGTCCACGGTGTCGGAATATTGAAATTTAAAGACTGGGAAAATCTAAATGGAATAAGCCATGCCTTTTCTACACGCATAGGTGGTGTGTCTAAGGGAATATACGCGGACATGAACCTTGCAAGTAATAAAGGTGACGAGCCCGAAAATGTGGAAGAAAACTACAGACGAATGGCAAAGGCGGTAGGAGTAGAGAGAGACAACATTATAGGAGGCTTTCAAACTCACACCACAAACGTCTGTGCAGTGAATTTTTCTCACTTAGGACTTACAAGCGAAGAAAAGCTAGAGCTTTTTGACCTTGATGGAATTGACGGACTTTGTACAGATGAAAAGGGACTCGCGCTTGCTGTTTATGCGGCGGACTGTGTGCCACTTTATTTCTACGACCCAAAAAGAGAGGCTATTGCCGTAAGTCATGCAGGCTGGAGAGGTACCGTAAACGGTATGGCTAAAAAAACAGTGGAAAAAATGGTGGAAGAATACGGCTGTGAGCCAAAAAATATCTTGGTGGCAATAGGCCCCTCGATAAGCTTTGACAGCTTTGAAGTAGACAAACCCTGTGCAGACGAGTTTTTGAAACTTGAAGACAGCGACGAGTTTGTCACTCATATTAAAGATGAAAAATACAAGGTGGATTTATGGCAGTGCAATAAATCTATACTTTTAAAATCTGGAATACTAGAAGAAAATATTACTATCGGCGGAGTTTGTACCGTGAAAAACAGCGACTTAGTTTTCTCTCATAGGGTGACTAAGGGCAGGCGCGGACACAACGCAGGATTTTTATGTATGAACGAAGAATGAGGAAGTAAAATTATGGAATTTAAAACTATAAATAAAGAACTTTTTTCTTTTATAAAAAATAGCCCAACAGCATTTCATGCAGTGGACACCGCCGTGAAAAAGCTTTTGGACAGTGGTTATAAAAAACTTTCGGAGGGCGAAAGCTGGACGATCGAGGGCGGAAAATATTTCGTGACAAGAAATCAGTCATCGATAATTGCGTTTGAAGTTCCAAATAAGGACTATAACGGCTTTTTAATAACAGCGTCACACTCGGACTCGCCTTGCTTTAAGGTTAAAGAAAACGGCGAGATAAAAGTGCTTGATAATTATACAGTGCTAAACACAGAGGGCTATGGTGGAATGATTATGTCGTCGTGGTTTGACAGACCATTGTCACTGGCCGGCAGGGCGATAATAAAGAGCGAAAGCGGAATAAAGTCTAAGCTTTTTAATATAGACCGCGATGTTTTGACCATTCCAAACCTTGCAATTCACCTTCAAAGGGATATAAATAACGGATATAAATATAATGCGCAAACAGATATGATGCCACTGTTTGGCGGAGAGAATGCCAGCCTTAAAGGCTTTATAGCAGGTGACTTAGGCGTGGAGATAGAAGATATTATATCTTTAGAGACCTTTGTTTATGCAAGAGACGAGGGAAAAACTTTAGGGTTTGACGAAGACTTTATACAAAGTCCTAGACTCGATGACTTGCAATGCGCCTATGCGTCTTTAAAAGCATTTTTAGACAGTGAGAACAATGATAAAGTCAAAATACTTTGCGTTTTTGATAATGAAGAAGTGGGAAGCACAACAAAACAAGGAGCTGACTCTACGTTTTTATATGATGTAATGAAAAGGATTAATCTTTGCGTTAAAAATGACGAGGAAAGTTTTTTCTGCGATGTTGCAAACAGCTTTATGGTGTCGGCAGACAACGCACATGCGGTGCATCCAAATTATGTAGGTAAATTTGATGCGACAAATAAGAATTTTTTAAATAAAGGTCCCGTCATAAAATATAATGCAAATCAAAAATACACTACAGATGCAGTGTCTTCTGCGGTGTTTAAGTCGATTTGCGAAAACGCCGATGTGCCATATCAGGTCTTTCACAATCGTTCAGATAGCCCAGGTGGCTCGACTTTGGGCAATATCTCAAACAGCCATGTATCACTCAATACAATAGACATAGGACTGCCTCAGTTTGCAATGCACAGCGCAGTCGAGACAGCAGGTGCCAAGGATACGGCATACATGATAAAAGCCTTGACGGAATTTTACAGTATTAAGTTCATCCAAAAGAGCGATGAAAATTTTAAACTAAACGGAGACACGATATGAGGAAATTAAAGTTTTTAATATCAAGCCTTTTAATCATATTTTTGTTTACTGCCTGCTCTTCGCAGGAAGTGGCAGAAGAGGTTTTTGAGGGTGAGTACGAGGGTTTGGCAATAGAAATAACACCGCCCGAGGGTTGGACGGCTAAGAGCTACGAGACAGGGGTTGCGTTTGCGCCACTTAGCTCCACAGAAATGCTGTCTACAATTACGGTTCAAGAACACACAAACCATATTTTAGATGAAATGCTAGAAAACAAAGATTCGGTAAAACAAGGTGTGATAGACGAGTTTAGCGCTTTGTCAGAAGATATAAACGTAAGCTTTGAGACATTTGAAGAAAGAGTTTATAACGGCGAGCGTGCACTCTATGTTTTGCTTAACTATACCTATAATGGCACCCAAATAAAACAAGAACAAATAGTAATGGATACTTCTACAGGCTCTGTTAGTCTTACTTTTTCACAGGTGGGAGAAGAAGATTTTGAAGAAGAGTATGAGGAAGTTATAGCGAGTATAAAGATTAGTTAATAATTGAGAATT
>CAYJIA010000046.1:0-16844 GCA_964370115.1 uncultured Eubacteriales bacterium | reverse complement strand
GGCTCTGCCTTTTGAAACCGCAATTTTTCGAGAAAAATTGACTAAAGCTTTTAATCTAAAAACGCTTGCGTTTTCACCGCCACTCTTCACTAAAACAAAAAAGGAAACCCCCGACGAGGGTTTCCCTCTTGAAATGTCCACTGGACATTTCAATTCACCCTTCCTGCGTTTTTTTAAGTATTGGATTTCGCTTTCTGCGGAAAGCGCCAAAGGCTCTGCCTTTTGAAACCGCAATTTTTCGAGAAAAATTGACTAAAGCTTTTATTTTTTAAAAATGCGAAGCATTTTCACCACAACTCTTCACTCTTCACTTTTCACTCTTCACTCTTCACTAAAACAAAAAAACCGCCCTCTCGGGCGGAATTTTTTATTAATAACCTCTTTTTACGTAAGAAGTATGAAGTAGATCATGTGATAGATGGCTTCCTGGTTTGCCTAGGAATTCATCGTAACATTTTTTAACTGTTGGGTTATCGTGGCTTTTTCTTAGTGGCATGTCTTTATCTTGGTTATATAAAGCAGATGCTCTTAAAGCTTTGATGTCAACAAAGTTTCTTACATTTGCAGGTTGGATAGGTTGTCCACCGCCGTTTACGCAACCGCCTGGGCAGCACATAACTTCAACGATATGATAGTCAGCCTCTCCTGCTCTGATTTTCTTAAGAAGTTCATTAGCATTGTCAAGACCACTTACAACTGCAACTTTAACATCAAGTCCAGCTACATTGTATACAGCCTCTTTAAATCCTTCTGTTCCTCTAACTTCTTTATAGTCGATGCTCTCTAGATTTTTGCCTGTTAATGTGTCGGCAGCAGTTCTTAGAGCAGCTTCCATAACACCACCTGTAGCACCAAATATAACAGCCGCACCGGTTGATTCACCCATAGCCGCGTCAAATTTCTCTTCAGGAAGTCTATCGAAGTTTAGTTGCGCTTTCTTAATCATTTTAGCAAGCTCTCTTGTTGTTAGTGCAAAATCAAGGTCTGGGTAGTGTTTTGCAGCAGATTGATCGTCTCTACCGATTTCAAATTTCTTAGCAACGCAAGGCATGATAGAAACTGAAACGATTTTTGATGGATCGATTTTTTCTTTCTCGGCATACCATGTTTTAATTAGGGCACCTGTCATTTGTTGAGGTGACTTACATGATGATAGGTGGTCTATTAGGTCAGGGTAGTAGTGCTCACAGAATTTAACCCAGCCTGGTGAACATGAAGTAATAATAGGAAGTGTTCCGCCGTTTTGTACACGGTGTAAGAACTCTGTAGCCTCTTCCATAATTGTCATATCAGCACCGAAGTCTGTGTCGAAAACTTTGCTAAAGCCAAGTCTTCTAAGAGCGGCAACCATTTTGCCCTCAACATTTGTGCCTATTGGCATACCAAACTCTTCACCTAGAGCAGCTCTAACTGATGGAGCAGTTTGAACGATAACGATTTTTTCTGGGTCAGCAATAGCCTCGAAAACTTTATCTACATCGTCTTTTTCTCTAAGTGCGCCTGTTGGACAAACATTGATACATTGTCCACAGCTAATGCAAGGAACATCTGCAAGTTTTGCCTCGAAAGCACAACCAATAGTTGTATCAAAACCTCTGTTGTTAGCGCCAATTACTGCAACGTGTTGGTTTTGGCAAGCAGCCACACAGCGTCTGCAAGTAATACATTTTGAGTTATCTCTAACAAGGTGCACAGAAGATGTATCTGTTGATACGTCAGGCATTGCGCCCTCCCAACGAGTTTCGTCCTCAACACCTAGCTCTTTACAAAGTGTTTGAAGCTCGCAGTTGCTGCTTCTGTCACAAGTAAGACATTTTTTATTATGAATTGAAAGTATCATTTCAAGTGTCATTTTTCTTGACTTTTGAACTTTTGGTGTGTTTGTTTGAATTTCCATGCCCTCGTTTACCGGATGCACACAAGATGCAACTAGTGTTCTAGCGCCTTTAACTTCAACCATACACATGCGGCAAGCGCCGATTTCGTTCATATCTTTTAGATAGCAAAGTGTAGGAATATCAATTCCAGCTTCTCTTGCAGCTTCTAAAACTGTTGAGCCAGCATTAACTTTGAAATCCATGTTATTAATTTTAACATTTACCATATCCATGTTTAAATCATACTCCTTTCTTATTTCTTAATGATAGCATCAAATCTACATTTATCAACACAAACGCCGCATTTGATACATTTTGATACATCGATAATATGAGGAGCTTTAACGCTTCCCTCAATAGCACCAACAGGACAGTTACGCGCACACAAAGTACAACCTTTACATTTTTCTTCAACAACGAAGAAGTTAGTAAGAGCCTTACACGCACCTGCAGGGCAACGCTTCTCTGTAACGTGTGCTATATACTCATGCTCAAAGTATTGAAGAGTAGATAAAACAGGGTTTGGAGCAGTTTGTCCAAGTCCGCAAAGTGAGTTTTCTTTGATGTAGTAGCTAAGTTCTTTTAGTTTTTCGATATCTTCTATAACACCATTACCATTTGTAATTCTCTCAAGAATTTCATAAAGTCTTCTTGTACCTACACGGCAAGGTGTACATTTACCGCAAGACTCTTCAACTGTAAAGTCAAGGAAGAATTTAGCAATGTCAACCATACATGTAGTTTCGTCCATAACGATAAGTCCGCCTGAACCCATCATTGATCCGATTTCTAGTAGGTTATCATAGTCAATTTTTGTATCGATTAGAGATGCAGGGATACAACCACCTGAAGGTCCGCCTGTTTGAGCAGCCTTAAATGTGTGTCCACCTGGAATACCACCACCGATAACTTCAACAACGTCTCTAAGTGTTGTTCCCATTGGAACCTCAACAAGACCTGTGTTGTTGATTTTTCCGCCAAGAGCGAAAACTTTTGTACCAGCTGAACGCTCAGTACCTATGTCTTTAAACCATTTTGCACCGTTTAAAACGATTTGAGGAATATTTGCATAAGTCTCAACGTTATTTAAAACAGTTGGTTTTTGGAATAGACCTTTAACTGCTGGGAATGGAGGACGAGGTCTTGGCTCGCCTCTTTTGCCTTCGATAGAAATCATAAGAGCTGTTTCCTCACCGCAAACGAATGCGCCGGCACCAAGTCTTATTTCTAGGTCAAAGTCAAATCCTGAGTCGAAGATATTTTTGCCAAGTAGGCCGTATTCTCTAGCTTGATCAATAGCTATTTGAAGTCTTTTAACAGCTATTGGATACTCTGCTCTAACATAGACATAACCTTGAGATGCTCCGATTGCATAACCAGCTATAGCCATAGCCTCGATTAGCACGTGTGGGTCGCCCTCTAGGATAGATCTGTCCATGAACGCACCTGGGTCACCCTCGTCGGCGTTACAGCAAACATATTTTTGATCCGCAGCATTAGCCGCAGCAAATTTCCATTTTAAACCTGTTGGGAAGCCGGCTCCGCCTCTTCCTCTTAGGCCTGAGTCTAGCATTTCTTGGATAAGGTCTTCTGGTTTCATTTCAGTTAAAACTTTACCTAAAGCCTCATAACCGTCAACAGCTATATACTCATCGATAAGCTCTGGGTTAATAACACCACAGTTTTTAAGAGCTATACGAAGTTGTTTCTCGTAAAACTCTGTTTTTTCAAGTGACTTAGTTGTGTTTTCATCAACTATTGTCTCTTTGTATAGAAGTCTTTTTACAAGACGTCCTTTTAGTAGATGCTCGTCAACGATTTCTGGAACATCTTCAGGAGTAACCATGCTATAAAAAGATCCTTCTGGATATACTATCATAATAGGTCCTAAGGCACATAGGCCGAAGCAACCAGTTCTAACAACATTAACCTCTTTTTCAAGGCCTTTTGCTTTAATTTCTTCTTGCAGTCTCGAGATTATAACTTCACTGTTTGATGAAGTACAACCTGTACCGCCGCAAACCAACACATTTGAGCGAAACATATTGATATTACCATCCTTTCCTTGTGTTTTATTATTTTCCTACAGAACCAATTGTAAATTCTGTAACAACATTTCCGTTTACTATGTGATCATTAATAACTCTTACGGCTTTTTCTGGAGTCATTTTTACATAAGTAACTTTTTCTCCGTTTGCCTCAACCACTTCAACAACAGGCTCATATTGGCAAATGCCTATGCATCCTGTTTGAGTTACTATAACATCAGTTAGTTGTCTTTTTGCCATTTCTTCAACCATAGTTGAAAGTATTGGACGTGCGCCTGCAGCAATGCCACAAGTTGCCATACCTACTAAAACTCTTTTTTTACCTTCTTGTCCCTCACGAAGACTAACAGAAGCACGAGTTTTGTCTTTAATTGCTTTTAGTTCAGCTAAAGATTTCATATGTGTTTAATCGAGTTGCGTATTTTTAGTGCCAAAAAAGCTTACAACTCGCCCTTTCTCCTTATTTTTTTTATCAAAGGCTATAAGGTGCCTTTTATAGGCAGTACAGCTCATCCGTGTTCTCGTTTAAATAATCTCTTATCCACAAGACCACATCGGGCGTAGAAAAACTTACATCACCCAAAACTTCTTTAAGCTCTCTTGTATCAAGCGAAAAGTCTTTTGTAACTCCATTTTTTGTAAAAGCCCTGCAATACACAAAATCTATCTCTTCATTGCCTGTAACAAGTGGCAAGATAGTGGAGTTTACATCTCCGAGTGGTAACATATTTATGTGGGACGGCACAAACTTTGCCATCACCTTAGTACCCTTACCTACTATGGAATTTATCTCAAAAGAGCCTCCGGTCATTTCCGCCTGCATTTTAAAAAGCGGTATGCCAAGTCCTACTTTTCTTGTAGTCCTCGTCGTATAAAAAGGGTCCGTAACACTTTTTACCTGCTCTTCACTCATTCCCTTGCCATCATCATCTATCCCAATAGACAAAACGTCTTTGTCTAGATTTTCATCAATGCTAATCTTTATAAGAGTCGCATTTGCAGTTATAGAGTTTTGAGTGATATCCATAATATTTAGCGATAACTCTCTCATAAATTATGCCATATATTTTTCTAAAACCTTGTCAACGTCTTCAACTTCTAGTCTACCGTAAACGTCTTCGTTAACTGTTAAAACAGGAGCAAGACCACAAGCACCGATACAACGACATGCTGTTAGTGAGAATTTTCCGTCATCTGTACATTCCTCAGATTTAATACCAAGTCTCTCAACAAGCTTGTCCAAAATTTTGTCCGCACCTTTAACATAACATGCGGTTCCAAGACATACTGAAATGTGGTATTTTCCTTTTGGTGTTAGTGTGAATTGTGAATAGAATGTAGAAACTCCATACACCTCTTCAAGTGATACGCCAAGTCCTTTTGCAATTGTGTCTTGAACTTCTACGGGAAGATATCCGTATATTTCTTGCGCCTCTTGCAAAACAGGCATTACTGCTCCTTTTTCGTCTTTTAGTCTTTCGATAACTTCTAAAAGTTTAGCTTTTTGTTCAGCTGTGTCGATAAAGGGTAAATTACTGATACGCTTTTGCATTATTTTTCCTCCTATAAATTTTTGTTAGGAAAGTGAATATAAAAGTTAGATTAAACTAACAAAACTTGCGTTTTTACGCCATTTCTAGACTTCTATTTCACCAACAAATAGTATAACAAATCTGTCATTGTTTTTAGTTCTATTTTAGAACAATTTATAAAACTTTGACAGATTTGTAACGAAACTTAAAATTAGCAAATTGTTTTAGATATATTGCCGATGTTTTTGGCGATTTCACGCGCTGTGCGCTTTATCAAGGAGAGTATTTCATATGTAACTTTGTGTATTCCAAAACGCCTTGACAAAGTCTAAAAGCTCTCACAGTTTATGAAAATGGGTTTTCTGTCTCGTACATCATACCCTTGGGCCTATTAAATCCAATGTCTTTTACTCCAAGGTACTTAAAGACCTCGAATATTTGCTTTCCAAAATGCCCGAATGCTACGGCACCATGGTGAGGGTAGTTTTTTTCTAAAAGCACATGGCGGTAAAATCTGCCCATTTCATTTATCGCAAATACGCCAATTGCGCCGAAAGACTGAGTCCTTACATTTAAGACTTCGCCTTGGGCTATGTAGGCCACAAGTTTTGCGTCGGCCGTGCTTTGAAGACGATAAAATGTTATGTCGCCAGGCGCTATGTCACCCTCTAAGGTTCCGCCTGTAACTTCTATCGGCAGGCTTCTTGCCATGATTTTTTGATATTTCATTGAGCAAAATGCTAGTTTTGAACTAGGAGTATTTCCGCAGTGAAATCCCATGAAAGTGTCTGTTAGGGAATAATTTGTCATCGGTTTTACTTCTTTTTCAAACATATCTTTTGGAACTGTGTTATTAATATCTAAAAGAGTTACTGCATCTAGGCTAATTAGCGTTCCAATAAATTCAGAAAGCGCACCATATATGTCTACTTCGCACGACACAGGTATTCCTTTTTTTGTCAGTCTGCTGTTTACATAGCAAGGGACAAAACCGAACTGTGTTTGGAACGCGGGCCAACATTTTCCTGCTATTGCCACATATTTCTTACATCCCTTGTTTTTTTCTACCCAGTCCAAAAGAGTAAGTTCATACTGTGCAAGTTTTGGCAAAATTTCGGGTCTTAAATTACCCTCTCCAAGCTCCTCTTCCATCTCTTTTACAACTTCTGGTATACGGCTGTCTCCTGCGTGATTATTAAAGCTTTCAAACAGGTCAAGCTCTGAGTTTTCTTGAATTTCCACACCCATGCTGTAAAGCGGTTTAATCGGTGCGTTACAGGCAAGGAAATCTTGTGGTCTTGGGCCAAAACCGATAATTTTAAGGTTTCTGACGCCTATTATAGCCCTTGCAATCGGCACAAACTCGTTTATAAGTTCGGCGCAGTGCTCTGCATCGCCTACAGGATTTTGCGGTATATAGGCGTTTATTTCCCTTAGTTTTAGGTTATAGCTTGCGTTTAAAAGCCCGCAGTAGGCATCTCCTCTGTCGTCTAGAAGTTTGTCTGAGCTTTCCTCGGCGGCAGCGATAAACATTGTTGGGCCATCAAAGTATTTTGCCAAAAGTGTTTCGCTGGTCTCGGGGCCAAAGTTCCCTAAAAACACGACTAAAGCATCACATTTTTGCTCTCTCACTTCTCCCAGCGCCTTTAGCATGTCTCCCTCGTTTTCGACACAGGTAGGACATTCATAAATTTCGCCAAAGTCTTTTTGGTAAGACTTTACTATTGCCGCTCGCCTTGATGTGGAAAGGCTCATTGGAAAGCAGTCGCGACTGACGGCGACTATTCCCACTTTTACATTTGGAATGTTTAACATGATTTTACCTCCTTGATTTTTATTATAATTAATAATCATTATATAATTAATAATTGATAATTGATAATGAATAATTGTGGTTCACGCCAACGGCGTGTTTTAAATATAAAAAACGCAAAGCGTTTTCACCACAATTCTCAATTCTCCATTCTCCATTCTCAATTAATAACGCCTCAGCGTTTTTGCAAGCTATTCGCCGCTTCCATGCCTATTGCTGTGAGCAGTGCCGGTATCTCGTTGTTGTCGTAACTTATGTCTAGCACATACTTGTCTTGACCCTCGTACTGTGTTCCTTCGACCCCTGCGTGCATAACTAGTGAGTGTTCGTCCATTATGTCAAATTCCCACGACATTATAGAGCCAAAAACCCTCCATCTGCTAAGTTCCAAAACCCAACGGGTCACCGCAAATGTAAAATCTTTTGTAATTTTTCCGACACTTTGTTCTGCCAGAATAATTTCAAATTTAGGCGAGCCTATCAGTGGTTTTTTCATAACTACCTTGCCAAGCTCCATTTCATTTACATTAAAAAGTGTAATGACCTTTTCTTTTTTGCCCTCTACGCCCTGCACTTTGTACATTTCTTTTCCGTTTTCCGCAAACACACTGTACTTTGCCTCCCAAGAAAACGGCCTTTTTTCTATAAATAATTTCACTTAAACTACCTCTGCCGAAGCCGTCGCCACAAGCGCAACCCCCGTACCACAAAGGTCTTTCACAAGCACATCTCCTACTCTTACAGGCGCATTAGCCACTGTATTGTTTATAACTTGCATACAGTCAAATATTTTCTCTTTCGGAATATCTGTTTTTGTTTTGACCGCAACTACAGGCAGTTTTCCGCCTATAAGCGCCACTGTGCTTGTAACAGTTCTTGTAGGTGCAGTGATTTCTTTTTTCGCATAAACTTCGCCTCTTTTACAAGACTGCCCCTCAACTTTAACAATCTCTCCGTTTTCAATGCTTACATTAAGAGGACAGCCCAAAGGACATTGTATGCAAATTAATTTTTTTGTTTCCATAAATTATCTCCCACTTTAGTTATCTTCAAGGCATACGGTAATAGAGTCTATCTCTGCGCCCATTAAATCTGATTTTTTAACCGTAACCGATTCCATCTCGCCCGGTGCCACTATTTGCTTTTTCTTTTTAGACACCCTTTTGTCGCCAATATAAAGGCTCAAATATTTATTTTTATAAACATTTGCCACCCTAAATCTCACCACAACTTCGTCTTTCATTGTGTCGGGAGAAATTGTTTGTGGCACTGTGTATCTAACGCCGTCTTTTACAGAAATTTTAATCTCTGTACCTTTTGTTGCTTTTCCGTTTTTCACATACATAGATGCATTTTGTCCTGCCTGATGTGCCTCTTCAGACACAAAGTCTACAAGGTCGTGCACATGCAGTACATTTCCACACGCAAAGACACCGCTTACCGCAGTTTCTAAATTATCAGACACTTCAGGTCCTGAGGTTATCGGGCTTAAATTTAAGCCTAGGCCTTGAGACAATTCGTTTTCGGGGATAAGGCCTACAGATAAAAGCAAGGTATCGCAAGAGTAAAACTCATCTGTTCCCTCTATCGGTTTTAGATTTTCGTCGACTTGTGAAATTGTAACGCCCTCTACCCTGTCTTTTCCGTGGACTTTTGTCACCGTGTGACTGAGTTTTAGCGGTATGCCGTAGTCGTCTAGGCACTGCACAATATTTCTTTTAAGTCCGCCCGAGTATGGCATGATTTCTGCCACCACTTTAACTTTTGCGCCCTCAAATGTAAGACGTCTTGCCATGATAAGTCCTATGTCTCCAGAGCCTAGAATTACAACTTCTTTGCCCGGCATAAAGCCTTCCATGTTTACAAGTCTTTGTGCCGTACCCGCCGAGAAAACTCCAGCAGGGCGATATCCTGGGATATTAAGCGCGCCACGGCTTCTTTCCCTACAACCCATTGCAAGAACTACAGCCTTTGCCGAAATTTTCACAAGACCGTGCTCACCACTTATAACAGTGACATATTTTGTGTCGTCCTCGCCTTTTTCAAGGTCTATAACCATAGTGTTTAAAAGATATGGTATTTCTAGGGCTTTTAGTTTCTCTTCGTATCTGCTAGCGTACTCTGGGCCTGTAAGCTCCTCTTTAAATGTGTGAAGCCCAAAGCCGTTGTGTATGCATTGGTTCAAAATTCCGCCTAGCATATCGTCTCTTTCAAGGATTAATATATCGCTAGTTCCTTGTTCTTTTGCTCCTATTGCCGCAGCAAGTCCTGCTGGGCCTCCGCCTATTATGACTATATCGTAAGCACTTTTTAGTTTTTCCATTATTTATTACCCCCTTTTTGAGTTTTGTGGGCAATTAAGTAAGATTTTTCATTGCTCTTTCTCACTTCTTCTTCTGAAATCCCAAGCTCTCTTGCAAGTATGCTTATGACCTTTGGTGAGCAAAATCCGCCTTGACATCGTCCGGCGCCTGCCCTGACCCTTCTTTTTACGCCGTCCACAGTTGTAGCACCCGGTGCTTTTCTTATAGCGTCTACAATTTCGCCTTCGCTTATCATTTCACATCTGCAAATAATTCTGCCGTAACTTGAATTTTCGTTAATAAGTTTTGCCCTATCGTCAAAAGGAAGCTCGTCTGTTCTTGTGACACCTTTTCTGTTTGGCTTAAAGTCCTCTCTTTTTGAAAGTCCTAGTTTTTTAGCCACCATATCCGCCATAAATTCTCCTATTGCAGGCGCACTAGAAAGCCCTGGGCTCTCTATTCCTGCCGCGTCGAAGAAATTATCTGCCGATTCTTTTAAGATAAACTCGTCTGCATGAGTATGAGCCCTAAGCCCTGTAAAAGAGGTTATAGCCTGTCTTGCAGGTAGGTTTTTAACAGAAAGTGCCGCCTTTTTAAGCACTGTTTCAAGGCCATCTGCCGTTGTGCTTATATCCTCTTTATCACTTATATCCTCGGCTGTAGGCCCTAAAAGCAAGTTGCCGTCCACTGTAGGCGAGACTAAAATACCCTTGCCGTAAATTGTTGGAAGTTGAAATAATGTAAGTTTTGCCGCATTTCCTGCTGTTTTATCGCATAGTATATACTCGCCCCTTCTAGGCGTAATCTCTAGCTTGTCCTCACACACCATGTTATGGATTTCGTCAGCATAAACGCCTGCGCAGTTTACTATCGTCTTTGCATAAAAAGTTTTATCCATCGTAGTAATTTCAAAAACTCCGTCTTTTTTCTCTATTTTCTCTACACCACTGTTAAAGAAAAAACTAGCTCCGTTTTGGGCGGCATTCTCGGCAAAAGCCCAAGTCATGCCAAATGGACATACTATTCCCGAAGTTTTTGCATAAAGCGCCCCACAAACTCCGTCTGATAAATTAGGCTCTACCAAAAGTGCTTCTTCACGGCTTAAAATCGACAGTTCTTTCACTCCATTATTAACGCCTCTTTGATATAAATCTTGTAGTTTGTCCTTGTCATTTTCATCAAAACATAAAACAAGAGCACCTATTCTTTTAAAATGAATGTCAAGCTCTTTTGAGACATCGTCCATCATCTCATTGCCACGCACATTCATTTTAGCCATAAGTGTTCCATTTTTCGCATCGAAACCTGCGTGAATAATAGCAGAATTCGCCTTTGAAGTTTCAGTACAAATATCTTCTTTTTTCTCAATTAAGGCTATGTTTTTGCTAAACTTTGAAAGCTCTCTCAAAACAGCACAACCTATAACTCCCCCACCAATAACAATCGCATCATAAGTCATAAATAAACTTGCTCCATTCCTTGCATCTATGCAAATATTAATATATATTGAATTTTACCATACATCTTACCTTTTTTCAACGAAAACATATTGACATTGTAAAAAAAATATATCACAATATAAGAAAATAGAAATAACGAAACGGAGGTAAACATTTTGGCTTATTTAATAGGCATAGATTTAGGCACTAGCGCCACAAAAACTGTGCTTTTCGACAGCGATGGCAGGTCCGTTTGCTCCCACGCTATAGAGTACCCTTTATATCAAGCGCAAAATGGCTGGGCAGAGCAAAATCCACTTCATTGGTGGCAGGCGACAATAGACTCTTTAAACTATGTTATAAAAAATTCGGGTGTACCCACAAGCGACATAAAGGGCATAGGAATATCGGGACAAATGCACGGACTTGTAATGCTCGACAAAAACGGCGAGGTTTTAAGGAACTCAATAATTTGGTGCGACCAACGAACAGGCAAACAGTGCGAGGAAATCACCGAAAAAGTTGGCAAAGATAGACTTATAGAAATCACCGCAAACCCAGCACTGACAGGCTTTACCGCCTCAAAAATTTTATGGGTAAGAGAAAACGAGCCTGAAATTTACGAAAAATGCGCACATATACTTTTACCGAAAGACTATGTAAGATATATGCTAAGCGGAGACTTTGCAACAGATGTATCCGACGCCTCTGGAATGCAACTTTTAGATATAAAAAACAGGTGTTGGAGCAAGGAAGTGTGCGATAAACTAGACATAGATATGTCACTTCTTGCAAAGGTTTATGAGTCTCCCGAAGTAACAGGCACTGTCCACAAAAAAGCGTCTGAGCTTACAGGACTTTTAGCGGGCACAGCGATAGTCGCAGGTGCCGGAGACAACGCCTCCGCGGCAGTAGGCACAGGCGTTGTGACAGACGGCAAGGCGTTTACAACCATAGGAAGCTCAGGTGTTGTATACGCACACACCTCAAAAATGAGCATAGACAAAAAAGGCAGGGTGCATACATTTTGCTCGTCTGTTCCAAACCAGTGGCATGTAATGGGCGTAACCCAGGGTGCAGGACTTTCGCTAAAATGGTTTAGAGACAATTTTTGTCAAAGCGAAATTGAAACAGCAAACGGCATGGGGGTTGACCCCTATGTTTTAATGGACAAACAGGCCGAAAAATCTCCAATTGGAGCAAACAAGCTTTTATATTTGCCATATTTAATGGGTGAGCGCACACCACACCTTGACCCAGATTGTCGTGGCGCATTTGTAGGACTTTCTGCAATACACACAAAATACGACATGCTAAGAGCCGTTATGGAGGGTGTCAGCTACTCACAAGCCGACAGCGTTTCGGTGCTAAACGAAATGGGCGTAACGATTGATGCAATGCTTGCCTGTGGAGGAGGCGGAAAATCTCCACTTTGGAGACAAATGCTGTGCGACATTTACGAATGCCCAGTAAGCACTGTAAACACAAGCGAGGGACCAGCACTTGGAGTAGCGATACTGGCTGGTGTTGGCGTAGGGATTTACTCAGATGTTGTAAGCGCCTGTGAAAAAATAATCACCGCAAAAACCATACAAAACCCTATTGAAAAAAATAGTATAAAGTACAAAAAGTTCTATAAACTATACAAAGATTTATACCCCGCTTTAAAAGAAAGCTTTAAAGCCCTTTCAGAACTTTAATTAATAATTAATAATTAATAATTAATAGTTAATAGTTGTGGCGAAAATCCTTTGGATTTTTTATTTTAAACACGCCACAGGCGTGAACCTTAATTCTCCATTCTCAATTATCAATTCTCAATTTTAAAAAAAGGAGCATCATTATGTCATTTAAAGAAATTAACCCATACGAACTAGATTTTAATGCTTTTAAAACCGTCGGTAAAGACTGGCTTTTAATCACTGCCGAAAAAGACGGAAAGCAAAACACCATGACCGCATCTTGGGGTGGAATTGGAATAATGTGGAACAAACCCGTCGCCTATATTTTCATAAGACCTCAGCGCTATACAAGAGAATTTGTCGACTCTAGCACTACCTTGTCTTTAAGCGTGCTGCCCAACAGTTTTAGAAAAGAGCTTGGCTACCTTGGCACTGTGTCTGGTCGTGACGAAGACAAAATACAAAAAGCAAATCTCACCGTGGCTCACGAGGGTCAAACACCTTACTTTAGCGAATCCGACACAGTGTTTTTATGCAAAAAACTCTACAAGCAAGAAATGCTTCCCGAGTGCTTCATAGACACAGGCTGTGACGAAAAATGGTACCCAGAAAAAGACTATCACTTTATGTATGTTGTGGAAATAGAAAAAATACTTAAAAAGGACTGATAATTTTGAAATTCGGAATTTGTATAGGCTTTGAAAAAAGCGGCTCAAAATACATCGTGCCGCATATTGATTTCATCAAAAACTGCGGGTTTGATTACCTAGAGCTACCTTTATCTAGACTTTCTGCTTTAAGCGACGAAGAATTTGAAATATTTTTAGACTGCGCAAAAGATTTTCCGATAAGCATTTACGCCTATAATTCATTTTTCCCTGCTGAAATTAAACTTGTCGGTGACACTTTTGACCAAGACTTATTTTTGCGCTATGTAAAAAAAGCGGCATATAGGGCGCATAAAACAGGTGCAAAGAAAATTGTTTTGGGCAGTTCAGGCGCTAGAAATGCCGCACCGGGATATCCACTTGATAGAGCCCATGAAGAATTTATCAACTGTGTAAAACTAATATCGAAAGAGTTTAAGCCTTATGATATCGAGCTTGAGATTGAGCATCTTAATTTATCGGAAAGCAATATAGTCACAAGCTTTGAAGAGAGCAGTAGAATTTGCAAAAATTTGGGCTTAAAAAACGTAAAAAGCATAATAGATTATTTTCATTTTAGCATAGCAAACGAGGACTTAAGCCTGATAGAAACCCGAGGCGCCCATATAGGCCACGTCCACTTTGCAAGAGTCTTAGGGCGAACCTACCCAAATGTTTTAGACATGCCTGAGTTTATGGAGTTTCTATACACCTTAAAAGAAATAGGCTATGACGACACATTTTCAATGGAATGCTCTTTCCCAAAATTAGAAGAAGAACCAAAGGAATATAAAGAGGTCTTAGACGAAATAAAAAAACACTTTTAAATTAACGAAGATAAAAGCTTTACGGGGTTTTCTCGAAAAATTGCGGGTACTTAGGGCAGAGCCCTGAGGCGTTTTCCGCAGAAAACGAAATCCAATCCTTAAAAAAACGCAGGAATGGTGAATTTAAATGTCCAGTGGACATTTAAAGAGGAAAACCCTCGTTGGGGGTTTTCCTTTTTTAGTGAAGATCGAAAAGTTAACTCCACCCGTTTTCACCACAATTATTCATTATTAATTATTCATTATTAATTACAAAGTTCTTGTATTTTACACCAAAATCTGATATTATAAACTGTAAGACCGCTGTTTAGCAGTGAAACGAGGGCAAATGGGTAAGTTTGCCTTGGTTTTATTGTTAAACTGCGGAAAAAATTAATTTTATACTGCAAAAATTGCAGGAAAGGAAAATGTTATGTTTGAAAATTTTAAGGTTTTTGAAACCGAATTTGCCGGCAGACCTCTAGTTGTCGAGACTGGCAAAATGGCACAACTTGCAAATGGCCAATGCCTTGTACGTTACGGCGAAACAACTGTACACGTGGCAATCACAGCCTCTGCAAAACCAAGAGACGGTATAGACTTCTTCCCTCTATCAGTTGATTTTGAGGAAAAACTATATTCAGTAGGTAAAATCCCAGGCTCTTTCCTAAAAAGAGAAGGTCGTCCAACAGACAAGGCTGTACTTGTTTGCCGTATGATAGACAGACCAATTAGACCTCTTTTCCCAAAAGACATGAGAAACGACGTTTGCATAGTTTGCACAGTTATGTCGGTTGACCCTGACTGCTCACCCGAAATTGCTGCTATGTTTGGTACTTCACTTGCACTATCTATCTCTGATATTCCATGGAATGGACCTATCAGCGGTGTTTCAGTTGGTTTAGTAGACGGAAAATTCGTTTTAAACCCAACAATGGAGCAAAGAAAAGTTTCTCAAATGGCAGTTACAGTTGCTTCTACATCTGACAGAATTGCTATGATAGAGGCAGGCGCTAACGAAATTCCTGATGACGATATGTATGACGCTATCATGGCAGGCCATGCAGAAAACCAAAAAATCATTAAATTTATCGAAGAAGTTACAGCCGAGATTGGTAAAGAGAAGTTCTCTTACCCATCAAACGAGCCTGATGCCGATATGTTTAACGCGGTTAAAGACTTCACTATGGAAGACATCAAGTTAGCTCTTGATACAGATGATAAATCTGTAAGAGACGAAAGACTAAAACCAATATACGAAAGAGCTCACGAGAAATTTGCCGAAATCTACCCAGACCAAGGCGGAAAAATCGACGAGTGCCTATATAAAACACAAAAATATATCGTTAGACGTTGGCTTTTAGACGAGCAAAAACGTGTTGACGGCAGAGGAATGGATGAAATTCGTCCACTAAACTCACAAGTTGACCTACTTCCAAGAGTTCATGGTTCTGGTATGTTTACAAGAGGACAAACTCAAGTTCTTACAATTGCAACTCTAGGCTCAATTAGAGACAACCAACTTCTAGACGGTATCGACGAAGAAGAGTCAAAAAGATATATCCACCACTACAACTTCCCTTCTTACTCAGTAGGTGAGGCTAGACCTTCAAGAGGTCCTGGCAGACGTGAAGTAGGTCACGGTGCGCTTGCTGAAAGAGCACTTTTACCTGTTATTCCAGAAGTAGAGGATTTCCCATACACAATAAGACTTGTTTCTGAAGTTTTATCTTCAAACGGTTCTACATCTCAAGGTGCTATCTGCGGTTCAACTCTTGCTCTAATGGCAGCTGGTGTTCCAATTAAAGCTCCTGTTGCTGGTATTTCTTGTGGTCTTATCACAGAGGGCGACAGATGGATGACTATGGTTGACATTCAAGGCCTAGAAGATTTCTTTGGCGACATGGACTTTAAAGTTGCAGGTTCTAAAAAAGGTATCACTGCAATTCAAATGGACCTTAAAATCACAGGTCTTACACCTGAAATGATTAAAGAAGCATTTGCAAAAACAAAATCTGCAAGAGAGTATATCCTAGACGATATCATGCTTCCTGTAATAGCAGAGCCTAGAGACGAGCTTTCAACTTATGCTCCAAAAATGCTTTCTACTATGGTTCCTGTTGATAAAATCCGCGAAGTTATAGGCTCTGGCGGTAAAGTAATTCAAAAAATCTGTGCAGAGTGCGAAGTTAAAGTTGACATCGACGACGATGGAAAATGCTTTGTTTCTGGTATTAATATCGATAACTGCCGTCGCGCGATGGATATTATCGACACAATAGTAAACGATCCTGAGGCAGGTTCTTACTACACAGGTAAAGTTACAAGACTTATGGACTTTGGTGCATTTGTAGAAATTGCACCGGGCAAAGAAGGACTTGTTCATATTTCAAGACTTGACATTAAAAGAACTGAAAAAGTTTCTGATGTTGTAAATATGGGCGACGTAATTAAAGTTAAAGTTTTAGAAGTTGACGAAAAAGGCAGACTAAACCTTTCAAGAAGAGACGCTATGATTGATTTAGACGGCGCAGTACCTGAAAACACAATTTCAGACGCTCCAAGAAGACCAGCTCCAAGAAGAGACGGTTTTAGAAGAGACAATAGAGATAGAAACTAATATTAAAAATCCAGTGGCATTTTGTACCGACCCCCAAAAGTTAGACCTAAAAATCTAACGAGTGGGAGGTCGGTATT
>CAYJIA010000045.1:0-16856 GCA_964370115.1 uncultured Eubacteriales bacterium | reverse complement strand
CTCGTGGCACAGCCACTCACGCCAATTTTCTAAAAATGTCACACTGTGACATTTTCTTAACGAAAATTACCTCCTTGAGGTTCAAGTCCAATACAAAAAAATAGCAGAAGAATAAGCTTAACGCTTACTCTTCTGCTATTTTTGGTCCGAGTGACAGGACTTGAACCTGCGGCCTCTTGACCCCCAGTCAAGCGCGCTACCAGCTGCGCCACACCCGGACAATATCAAATATTATATATTAATTTCATATAAAAAGCAAGTATTATTTTGAAAAATTAACATCAAACCTTGTCGTTTCATAGTATATAACAGCATAAATATGTAAATTTAGAGGAGTGGTGTTTAGTGTGAGAGGTACACTTATTTTATTAGGGTCTATAACTTATGCCCTAAAGGCAAAAAATATTTTGTTTAACCATAATATTCGAGCATATATCGAAAGAAATACAAGTAATAAAACTTATGGCTGTGGATATGGCGTATTTTTGCCTTTTAACGAGTTAAGGGCAGAGGAAATCCTTAAAAATAACGGAATTAAGATTGTCGCAAAAATAACAAAAAAATAAAAGTATATTAACAAAAGAGGAGTGTTAATATGATATATCTAGACAATAGTGCAACCACTTATCCAAAGCCACCAAATGTAATAAGGGCTGTAAATAATTCTTTTTCAAAGTTTGGGGCAAACCCCGGCAGGGGTGGATATAAAATGGCAAACGATACCGCCACTGCAATTTATAATGTGCGCGAGAAATTAGCCGAGTTTTTTAATGCATATAATCCTGAAGATGTAATATTCACAAAAAGTTGTACCGAGGCGTTAAATCAAGTAATTTTAGGTAAATTAAAAGCTGGAGACCATGTCGTAATTTCAGATTTAGAACATAATGCCGTTTTACGGGCAGTTAAGCATATGGAAAAGTTTGGAGTTAATTTCAACATTTTTGAAACCACTAACGACAATGACAAGACGGTAGACAACCTACGAAGTGCTATCAATGAAAACACAAAACTTGTCGTTTGCACAGCGGCATCAAATGTGTTTGGCATAAGGCTTCCGATAAAACGTCTCTCGGCGCTTTGTAAGGTGTATGAAATAGAAATTTGTGTAGACGGTGCACAAGGTGCTGGGGTAATTCCATTAGATATTAAAAACGATGAAATAGACTATCTTTGTATACCTGCCCACAAAGGCTTATATGCGCTTTCAGGGCTTGGGGTTTTAATTAGTAATAAGGCACAAAACTTAGAGCCACTCATATACGGTGGCACGGGTTTTAATTCAAATAGTCCTTATTTGCCGGGTATCTTGCCAGAAAGATTTGAAAGTGGCACGGTAAACAGCATAGGCATAACAGCTCTTGGCGCAGGTGTTGACTTCGTAAAATCAAAGGGCGAAAATAAAATTTTCGAATACGAAATCGGTGAAATTTCAAAAATATATACTGCACTTAGCAACATGAAAAATATTAGTTTATATACGCCTTTTCCAACAAAAGAAAATTCGGTGCCCGTATTGTCGTTTAATATCTTAAACAATGACAGCGAAGAAATAGGACAAAAGCTTGGCAATATGAATATCGCTGTTAGGTGCGGTATGCACTGTGCGCCGCTTGCACATCATAAATTTAACACACAGTCAGGAACCGTCAGAGTTTCACCATCTGTATTTACAACAAAACAAGAAATTAACCTATTTATAAATAATGTAAATAAATTGCAAAGTAATTAATAAAGTACTTTTAATTTAGAAAATAATGTGGTAATATAAATATAACAAAAGTTTAATTTAGGAAGTTTAAAGGAGTTGGTTTTTATAGATAACGTGGTAAGGTCGGTATCAGAATTTTTTATAGTGATGCGTGACCTCATTAGAAGCTTTACTCTTGTAGATTTATTGGATGTTGCAATAATCGCAGTGCTTATATATGGAGTTATAAAACTTGCAAGAGAAGCAAGGGCAGGACAGTTAATCAAAGGACTGCTTTTGTTTGTTGTGCTTTATTTTGTGTCGACAACACTAAATCTAAATATGCTAAACTCGTTGCTCACAAACTTTATACAGTTTACATTTGTCGCAATACTTATAGTATTTCAACCTGAAATTCGTAAAGCACTTGAACAAATGGGGCGTAGCAATGTTGGTAAAAGCATAGTAAATGCAGTGTCAAAAGACAGGTCTAAGTCTTCTGAGTCAGAGAGAATTTGTATTAATAATGTGGTCGATGCCCTTAGTATTTTACAAAAGCAAAGAATGGGTGCACTGATTGTGTTTGAAAGAAGTACAAAGCTTGGCGAAATAGCTCAAACGGGAACTGTGTTAAATGCAAAACCCTCGGCAGAGCTTATCGCAAATATATTTTTCAACAAAGCTCCGCTACATGACGGAAGCATGATTATTCGAGAAGATTTTGTGTATAGTGCAGGCTGTATACTTCCACTTACAAGCAATCCGTCAATAAGCCCAGCGCTTGGAACAAGACACAGAGCCGGCATTGGAATGAGTGAGGAATCAGATGCGGTTGTAGTTATTTTATCTGAAGAAACAGGCGCTACTTCTATTGCAGTAAATGGCAATATCTTAGAAAATCTTTCAAAAGATAATTTAAGAAGTAAACTTTATGAAATTATACTTTCTCATACCGAAGAGGATAATGGTAACCAAAAAGGTAAGATTTCCCTAATCCCAAAGAGAAGAAAGGGGAAAAAAGATGGAAAAGAATAATAAAGATTTTAACGAAGACAAAATTATTAAAAAAAATAAGGGTAAAGAAAAGCTAAAACCTAAAAATTTGTTTAATCATACTACTTTTAGTGTTGTTTTTTCGATAGTTGCATCATTTATTATCTGGTTTATAATGGCCGCTAACAACGATTTAAACCGTACAGTAATTGTATATGATGTGCCAATACAAATTACCTTGTCTGAGCTTGCACAAAGTGAGGGCATAAAAGTATTTGCACAACAGTATGAAACAGCAGACGTTTCTATTGAAGGCAATAACCTAATTACAAATGCTATAACAAGTGCAGATATAACAGTGGTTGCAGAGCTTTCGCCTGCATCGGTTAAACTTAGTAGTAATGACTTAATAAGCGAGGTAGTTACGCTTACTGCTACTAAAACAGGTAATACAATCAGCGAATATAGCTTTTCAAATATTTTCCCAAATGAGATTGAAATTGTATATGATAAATACGACGAGAAATCTTTTGTGCTTGAAAATGAAATCAGCTACACTACTGACGACGTACACTTTGTAAACACGCCTGTTTTTTCTCATAATACAATCGTGGTTTCGGGGCCTAAGTCTTCTGTTTCAAACATTAGTAGAGTTGCCATAAATCATGATCTAGATGGAACTATCACAGAATCACAGTCTTTTGCCTCTAACATCACCGTCTATGATTTAGATAATAATGTTATGGATCTTGATGGCACATATCTTGAATTTAGCACTGAAAATGTTGATGTAACTATGGAAGTGTTAAACAAAAAGACTGTTGAGTTAAATCTGTCAACTTTGAATATGCCAGAGGGCTTTAGTAGCTCGAGAATATCAATAGAGCCAGCTACTCTTGACATTGCAGGGGATCAATCTGCACTTGATGAAATAGACAGTATAGAACTAATTGAACAAGTCGATTTCAAATATGTAACACCAGTAAACAATCAATTTGAAATTGAAATACCGCTACCAGTAGGGGTTAGAAATATAAATAATATTTCCTCAGCCGTAGTAACCTTCGACCTTGATCAACTCGATCAAGCTTCTATTTCTACCGAGAATATCCAGTTTATCAACGTACCCGAAAATATAGATGTTCAACTTGTCACAAAATCTATAACAGTCGATGTAATAGGTTCGACCGCTCAAATTAGCAGGCTTACAGCAGATTCGATTTATGGAACAATTAATATGGCAGGAAACACTGACAAAGATGGCACATTTGAATTCCCAGTTGTGTTCAACGTTCCAGCCGCAACTTCCGGTTGGATTACAGGAAATTATACAGCCTATGTTACCGTATCGTCTACTCCGTTAGCAGCAGTAGCAAGCGACTTTGAAACATCTTCTGAAGATGCACTAACAAGTGAAACTGAATAAATCAATTAAATATTACCAATAATACCTTCGAAATAACAATTCGGAGGTATTATTTTATGCTAACAAAAGTTGAAATTTGCGGAGTAAATACGGCTAAATTAAAGGTTTTAAAAAATAGCGAGACTATAAATTTGTTAAGAGAAAGTCAAAATGGCAACAAAATAGCAAGAGAGGAGCTCATTGCTGGAAATTTAAGATTAGTGTTAAGCGTAATACAGCGTTTTTCAAATAGAGGTGAAAATCCCGATGATTTGTTTCAAGTTGGCTGTATAGGGCTTATAAAGGCTATTGACCATTTTGATTTATCACACGGTGTACAGTTTTCGACTTATGGCGTTCCAATGATAATAGGCGAGGTGAGAAGGTTTTTAAGGGATAATAACTCTGTAAGGGTTAGCAGATCACTTCGCGATATTGCGTATAAGGCAATGCAGTGTAAAGAGAAATTTATTGCTGAAAACGGCCGTGAACCCACAATAAATGAAGTCGCAAAGCTTATGGAAATGCGAAAGGAAGAAGTCGTAATCGCCCTTGAAGCTATAGTAGAACCGATGTCCTTGTACGAGCCTGTTTTTTCAGACGGTGGAGATACTATATATGTTATGGATCAAATAGGAAGTGGAAAAGATACAGACTGGCTTGAAGAAATTTCCTTTAAGCAGGCTATAAAAGACTTGGACGAAAGAGAAAAACGCATATTAAATATGCGTTTCATGCAGGGCAAAACCCAAATAAATGTGGCAGATGAAATAGGAATTTCTCAGGCGCAAGTATCAAGACTTGAAAAATTCGCACTCAAAAAAATTAAATCTGCTATGTAAAAATTATCTGCAAAAGTCGTTTAAATATCTTTCCATGCAGTTTTCAATGATAAGTTTTGCCTCTTCGGCATTTTTAACCGTGCTGATGTCGGGGTCTTTGCCAACTTCTAGAGCTTTATATACAGCAAAAAAGTGGCTCATCTCTTCAAAAATATGAGAAGGAAGCTCTGATATATCTTTATAAGTGTTATAAGTTGGGTCATCATATGGAATTGCAATGATTTTTTCATCTGTGTCTCCGGCATCAGTCATTATTATCACACCTATTGGATAACAGTGTATAAGCGACATCGGCAATATGTTTTCGGAACATAGCACAAGTACGTCTAACGGGTCATTGTCGTTTGCATAGGTTCTGGGAATGAAACCATAGTTTGCAGGATAGTGTGTAGATGTATAAAGTACACGGTCAAGTTTTAACAAGCCTGTGTCTTTATCAAGCTCGTATTTTGCCTTTCCACCTTTGGTGATTTCAATAACTGCAAAAAAGTCGTCTTTATTAATGCGTTTTGGTGATATATCGTGCCAAATATTCATAATAATTTACCAAGCCTTTCAAATATATTATTGTATTACGTTAATAATATCATAAATTTATGGAAAGAGCAATGGAGGTATTGTTATGCTATGCACAATAGATGATTTAAGAGACAAGGAAGTTATAACAGTAAACGACGGTGTAAAGCTTGGCTATGTGTATGACGCTCAGTTTGACACACAAAATGCCTATCTTACATCTATAATAGTATATGGACGACCAAAGTTTTTTGGGCTTTTGGGTAGAGACGACGACCACATTATTTCTTGGAAAGATATAACACTTATAGGCGACGATACAATTTTAGTAAGCTATGAACCAAATATGAAAAAGAAAAGAAAAAGCGGTCTGTTGTCAAATTTTTTTGAAACAAAATAATAAGTACCGTAAAAGACAAGCACAAAACGCTTCTTATATCATAATATATGAAAGAGAAACTTATGAGGAGGTTAGTTTATGTCAGACAGGGACTTATTAAATGAAAACGGCTGTTTTAAAGAGGCGGTTTGCATAGACGCAATGAGAATTTATGACAGTTGTTCCGACAAAGACTGTATCGAGGACACCAGGGTATTATTTACAAGATGCACCCAAGAGCTCGTCGACAAGGCATCGAATGTGCGAATTAAAGACGCAAAAGTTATTACCGTATTCGTAGATTTACAACCAATTCCGTTTAACAGAGGTTTTTATTCGGTGGATATGACATATTTCTTTGATGTCAGTCTAGAACTCTTTACAAACCCATTAGTATCACCGATTTGTGTAAATGGTGTATCAATTTTCACAAAGAAAGTTATACTTTACGGAAGTGACGGCAATGTAAGAGTGTTTACATCTGATGAAGGTGACGACGAGCAAGGGCAAAACTCTGTACCAAAGGCTGTTGTTCAAGTGGCAAGACCAATTGCACTTGCTGCAAAACTTTGTGATGGAAGATACAATAGGGGATGTGATGTCCTTTGTACAATTCCTGAGAAAATTTGCAATCAATTTGGCGGTGAATTTGAGTTTGAACCGAGAGAGAAAACTGTGTATGCAACAATAGGAATGTTTACCATAGTGCAAATAGTTAGAAACGCACAAATGATAATTCCTGCATACGACTTTTGTGTTCCTGCAAAAGAATGTATCACAAGTAGTGATAATCCTTGCGAGATATTCCAGCAAATTGAATTTCCAGTCGACGAATTTTTCCCACCATCGGCAATTGACTGCGATAAATAATAGTAGTCAAAACATAATATGTAGAAGATATTTGCAAAACTTTGTAAATATCTTCTGCTTTTTTATTTGACAAACTCACAAAATTTAATTAGAATATAATTATTAAATTTTGAATGGAGAAAATATATTATGAAAGAAATTATAAACACAAACAACGCACCAGCAGCAATAGGACCTTACTCACAAGCTATAAAAGCAAATGGATTTGTCTATGTATCAGGACAACTTCCAATAGACCCAAAAACAGGCGAGTTTGCAAGTGATGAGATAAAAGGGCAAACAAGACAATCTCTTACAAATCTAAGCGAAATTTTAAAAGAAGCAGGCACTAGTCTTGAAAACGCGATAAAACTAAATGTTTACCTAAAAGACATGAATACTTTTGCCGATATGAACAGTGTTTATGCCGAATTTTTCACTGCCGATTTCCCTGCAAGAGCTGCTGTAGAAGTTGCAAGGCTTCCTAAAGATGCACTTGTTGAAATTGAAGCAGTTGCAATTTGCTAAATATTTTAAAAACAAAATATTAAAAAATGCTTGCTTTTTCTACATAAAAGGAGTATTCTAACTCTTGCAGTAAATTTTTCATGCTGCGGTCAGTCGAAAATTCCTGACCTTAAATAAAACTACCGATGGATGTTTTATCACATCGGACTGAAAGGAAAATTTAATATGAAACAAACAAACCAAAATCGTTCGGTAATGCTTTTGGCGCAGAGTGCTGTAATTGCAGCCTTGTACCTAGTCCTTACCGTAGTGTCGGCGTCTTTAAATCTAGCTTACGGACCCGTTCAATTTCGCCTATCTGAGGCACTTACCATTTTACCCGTATTCACGCCTGCCGGAATCCCCGGTCTTGTCGTAGGTTGCTTTATATCAAACCTTGCAAGCCCACTTGGCATAGTCGACATTATTTTTGGAACTTCGGCTACTCTAATTGCCGCTTTACTTAGTTATATGCTAAGAAAAATCAGATTTATGGAAATCCCTATTTTATCGTTTGTACCGCCTATTTTAATAAATGCCCTAGTAATAGGTTTTGAAATAGCAGGTCTTACAGGCACAGGGTTTTCATTTTCAGCACTAAACTTTGATGTGTTTATTGCAAGTGCAATTTCTGTCGGACTTGGACAGCTTGTTGTTTGTTTTGTGCTTGGTTTACCTTTATTTATTACAATCAAGAAAAACAAAACTTTATATAATTTGTTAAAATTTAAGGATTAGGTAAAATTATGAAACCAGCAAATTTCATTGCAAATAGAATAAAAAATGCAACACCTGTGCAGATAATCGTTGCGAGTTTTGTGCTCGTAATACTTATCGGTGCGGTTATGTTAAGTATGCCGTTTTCGTCTAAAGCGGCACCTATACCATTTTTAGATGCAGCGTTTACTGCGACTTCAGCCACTTGTGTGACTGGACTAAGCTTGTTTGACACTTACCAAAGTTTCACAATCATTGGACAGATTACAATTTTGGTGTTAATTCAAGTAGGCGGCCTTGGCCTTGCTACTTTTGTAACAGCATTTACCTTGCTCTTTAGAAAAAAACTTGGGTATAAAAACTTACTTTTAGTAAGTGAAAGCTCAGGCAGTTCTACGCTGGATATTAAATCATTACTTACGATGATAATTAGGTTTACTTTTATTTGTGAAATTGTTGGTGCTTTACTTTTGATGATACGATTTATTCCCATGTTTGGGGTAGAGGGGATATGGCCGTCTGTTTTTGTGGCTGTATCGGCGTTTTGCAATGCTGGTTTTGATATTTTAGGCTTTATTCCTGGAAATTCAAGCATGACTGCATTTGTAAATGACCCACTTGTGTCACTTACTGTTGCAGGACTTATTTTTACTGGTTCTCTTGGATTTTTAGTCGTAAGTGATATTTTAAGCGCTAAAGTGCTCACAAGAATGAAACACAAACCCGTAGCTAAACTTAATTTTCACTCTCAAGTATGCCTTAGAATGGCTATAATTTTAGTTGCTATAGGCGCTGTTGCTTTCTTTGCATTTGAATATAATAACACTGTATCAGAGCTTAATGTAGGCGAAAAAGCCTTGGCATCTGTCTTTCATTCAGTAAATACCAGAACAGCGGGATTTGCATCAGTTGATATGGCACAAACCGCAGATTCGACAAAGCTCATAACCACCATGCTCATGTTTATAGGTGGTAGCCCAGGCTCTACAGCCGGCGGTATTAAAGTTACAACTGTCTTAGTTCTTGTTGCAGCTGTAATAGCTACAATGAAAGGTAGGCCAGATGCATCTTTATTAAATCATAGATTTGATAAAAGAGTTGTTTACAAATCACTTTGCGTCGCTTTTTTAGGCCTTGGTTTAATTTTAATAGAAACAATTATTATAATGGGTTCACAGCACGACTCAGGTACCCTTAACGTACTTTTCGAGGCGACATCGGCATTTGGCACAGTTGGACTTTCAAGTGGTGTTACAGCAAAGCTTGATATACTCGGTAAAATTGTCGTGATGATAACCATGTTCTTAGGTCGAGTAGGACCTGCTACATTTGGAATAGCAATCTTAACAAGACAGAAAAAAGGAGCAGAGACCATTTTGCCTGAGGGTAGAATGCTTGTCGGATAAAAAATGAAAACAAATACACAAAGAGTTAAGAAGTTAACGGAAGGCTCTCCTGCAAAATTAATGGTAGTGTTCGCACTACCATTAATGCTTGGTAATGTCTTCCAACAACTTTATACTGTAACAGATACCGCAATTGTCGGCCAATTTATAGGAATAGAAGCGCTCGCAGCTATCGGTGCCTCAGACTGGCTTAACTGGATGGCTGTAGGAATGATGCAAGGTGTTACCCAAGGTTTTTCTATATCCATGTCGCAAAATTTTGGTGCAGGAGACAATAAAAAGCTTAGCAAAGTAGTAGGTGCATCTATTACGCTGTGTGCGGTTATTTCACTTTTTCTTTTGCTCGTAGGGCAACTTGTCGCACAGCCTGCACACAATATACTTGGAACTCCCGAAACCATCATGGAAAGCGCTATGTTATACCTTAGAATAATGTACGCAGGTATTCCTATCGTTATGTGCTATAATCTCTTGGCCGCTATTTTGCGCTCATTAGGAGACAGTCGAACACCGCTTTATGCAATGATTATAGCTGCTTTTTTAAATATTGGCTTAGATTTACTTTTTGTAGTTGTATTTGAGTTTGGAATAGCAGGAGCAGCCGTTGCAACTTTAATGGCACAACTTTTTGCAAGTGTGTATTGTTTTATAGCTATAAGAAAAATAACTATTATAAAACTAAAAAAATCTTATCTAAAGCCGTCAAAAAATATGATTGTAAGTTTATTAAAGCTAGGCTCACCAATTTCTTTACAAAATGGTATTATAGCCATCGGTGGAATGGTAGTGCAATCTGTAATTAACAGATATGAAATGCTTTTTATCGCAGGTTACACTGCGACAATGAAGCTTTTCGGACTACTTGAGATCGCATCTAGTTCATATGGATATGCTGTGACATCTTATGTCGGTCAAAATTTAGGCGCTGGTAAGATTGATAGAATAAAAAAGGGTATGCGCTCTGTTGCTGTAATTGCAGTGGCAACCTCGGCTATTATTGCTGCTTGTATGATTATTTTTGGCAGAAATATTTTAAGTCTATTTATCACAGGTACTCCTGAACAAGTAGCTCAAGCCATGGATATTGCATATACTTACTTATTTATTATGAGCGTATTTTTACCTATTTTGTATTTACTTTATATTTATCGTTCGGCTCTTATGGGACTTGGAAACACGATTACACCGATGATTTCGGGTATTTCTGAGCTAGCTTTAAGAATTTCAGTGGTTCTTATCGCACCTCCAATAATCGGAGTAATGGGCATATACTTTGCAGAAGTTTCTGCATGGGTTGCAGCTACTATTGTATTATCAAGTGTTTACTTTATGAGTATTCGGAAGATTTGTAAGAAAGCTAAGTAATTTAAAATCTGGTGGAAAAAGAGATAGCACTTCGTTATTTTTACGAAGATAAAAGTTTTAATAAATCTTTTTCAAAAGATTTCGGGGGCTTAGGGCAGAGCCCTGAGGCGTTTTCCGCAGAAAACGAAATCTTATCCTCAAAAGAACATTTTTGAAGGTGAATTTTGCCACAAAGGGGCAAAAAAGGAAGCTTTTTGCGATAAAAAAAGCTTCCTCTTTGCGCGGCATCTTTTGTTGCTAGAGTTTTTGGAATCGGGTGGAACTTGAACTCCACCCGATTTTGTCATATATATAAATAATTATTAATTTAATCCGTCGCCCTAAAGAAGCCTTTTCCTATGACCTCGGTTGTGTTGTTTATGATTATAAACGCCTTTGGGTCAATTTCTTTTACGTAAGCACGAAGATTTCGAGCCTGAATCCTGTTTAGTGCTGTTAGCATTGAAGTTTTTTTAACTGCTGTAAAACCGCCTGTGCAATCCCACACGGTCACACCACGGTTGAGCTCTTTTATTATGTACTGAGTGATTTCATCTTTATATTCACTTATAATAATAACTATCTTTTTAGTGCTTATATTTTCGATAACATTGTCAATTACAAAAGATTTAAGTATAAGCCCAAGCATTGAATAAAGACAAGTTTCGATACCGAAGAAAAACAAAGTAGAAAAGGTAATTAGGAAATCGCTATACAAAAGCGATGAACCAAGCTCTATTCCTGTGTGTTTTCCAATTATTAGTGCCAAAATGTCGGTGCCACCAGAACAAGCACCAAGGGTAAATAGTATTGCCGAACCTATTCCCGGAAGAATTATAGAAAATGCAAGCTCTAGCATTTTTTGATCAGTTAAAGGGCTTATCATGGGATAAAATATCTCAAATAGCTGAATAGCAAGTGATAAGGCGACAGTGCAGTAGATTGACTTTGCGCCAATGCCACGACCCAAAAAGATGAAACCCGCTATTAGGAATAAAAGGTTTATGAGCATCATAATTGTACCAGTCGAAATTGGTATTGGAAGTGCCGACAATATGACAACTATACCACTCACGCCACCAGTTGTGAAATCGTTTGGGAATTTGAAAAAGTAAATACCTGCTGCTAAAAGCAAAATACCGATATTCATTAGTATAAAGTCTTGGACTTTGTTTTTTGTTATGAAAGGTTTACTCATTTTATACTCCACTTAAATTTAGTTTTTATTTAGATTTTTCACACTCATGTTATACGCCTTGTACTCAAGCTCTAACGGTTTTTCAAAATCACTTTTCATCATTTTTAAATAGTGATTTAGTAGCTGTGGGTTTTTTAGCAAAACAGGACCACATAGGTTTATTCCTAAAAACTTGTCCTTTAAAATTGCTATGTCTTTATTTTCAAATAAAGAATTTTCTAAGTTTGAGATTTTACTAGAACGATTTATAAAGCCTATAATTTTTTCAGAAAATAGGGGAGAGATCTCGATAAAATCTTTTGTCTCTCTTGTCTTTAGGTCAATTTTTACATCAAAGTTAAAAATATTTAATCCCTCATAAGTTTTATCGTCTAGCATAAGACTTTTTCCTAAAATCTCAAAGCTATTGCCTGAAAATAAACAAGGCTTATTTTTTATAGCCTCAAAAATCTCAGCTTTATATGGTCTTAGCCATTCTAGACAAAGTAAAAGTGATTTTTCAGTGCCTGCACCCATATAGATAAAATCGTAATCATCGAAATTTAGACTATCGCCTTTTTTTATATTTATAATTTGAAGTTCATCGCCTAAATAATGTTTTAATATCTTAATATTTCCTACATCGCCATATAAATTCATTAAATCATAGGCAAGGTATGCAAGTTTTATCATAATTTTACCTCGCTTAAAAGTTTTGCCTTATCTGAAAAACAGGTAATAGCAATAAGTTTATCCGTATCTCCATTTTTGAAATGTTCAAGTGCCTGTGATACATTAATAAAGCTTTTGTAGTTAAGGTTTGTATCCCTAAACCTTAGTTCTAAATCATAGCAGTACTCGCCACATAGAATAATATTTTTTATGTTATTAGAATTTTCTAATCTTTCAAAATCTATGTCCCAAAGCCATGAGGTTTCACATGTATAATATTTTCGACTTATTGCATCTACAAAAATCATTACTGTGCTGTCCTCTTTTTGCATAGTTGCCATATTTATAGATTGGTTATATGAGATTGAATTTTCATGTTTTGATGTGAACAGTTGTCCATTTTTATTTCCTACCATAAAAGATAGAATTCTATCGTTTTTCATTACATAATTATTAAGGCTTGAAATAATAGTTTGACAAGGAACTTTTAACTCTCTACAAAGTGCATATACCGACAAAATGTTATATGCATTGTAAAGGCTTTTAAGCGAAAGATTTATTGTATACTGACTATCAATTTCAAGTGTTGCTTCTTCTAAATCTACATTTGTAATGCGGTATTTTGCCATGGGTGATTTAAAATCACATGAGGTACAGGAAAATTTACCCACTTGATTATAGTGATAAAAGCTGTAATCCATAACTTCACCACAAGAAGGACAATAGGCACCATCGTTATAAATATAGTCTTGAGTTTTAGAACTCAGGTAATTTTCGCACATTGAAAAATATACGGCGTTTCTATTTTGACCAAACATACAAACTAAAGGGTCGTCACCGTTTAAAATCAAGGTTCCACCGTGGATACTTTCCTCAATTGCGTTATAAGTGATAATTGGATGTCCATTTCTTGTGAGCTGGTCTCTGTAAAGGTTATTAATTACATAGTGAGTCGGTACAAAATGTTTAAAGGTATGCCTTGCATATCTCTCGTCACTCTCAAGTACTACGGCATCGGCATTAACTTTTCCAAATACAGAACTATTTTTTAGTAAAAGGGTCGCAATGCCTTCGATTTGATTTGAACCCTCTTTGTTATGCACCACACGCATACCGCTATCTCTTAAAACCTGTGCTATCATTTCTGTTGCAGATGTTTTTCCATTACTACCTGTAAAGGCTATTACATATTTAGGAAGTTTAATCTTGCTTAAAACATTTGGACAAATCCTAAGTGCGATTTTGCCTGGAAGCGAACTGCCTTTGCCGAGCATTTTACCGACTATGACCAAGATTTTGCATATAAGTATGGAAAAAAATTTCAACATAAAACGTTACCTTTCAAATTCTTCACTTTTAAGTATTATTAATAAAAAACAGGGCAGAAATTCCACCCTGTTTAATTTTATTTATCATCGTCTTCTTTATCATTATTATTAACAAGTTTTTTTACATTTAGTCGTGTAATACGTTGGTCTTCGACCTCTAGTACTTTAAATTCTAAACCCTCTGTCACAATAACGGGATGTTCGTTGTCTTTAAGTATTCTACCAAGCTTTTCTGTTATAAACCCTGCAATAGTGTCATAGTCGCCCTCTGGCAAGTCAAATCCTGCAAGGTCAGACACTTCGTTTATAGACGTGCTACCATCGACAGTAAACTCATAATCACTAAGCTTTTTTATCTCTTCTTCTTCATTGTCGTACTCATCTTGAATATTACCGACAATGGACTCTAAAAGGTCTTCTAATGTGATTAGTCCATAGGTACCGCCATATTCGTCAATAATAACAGCAATTTGAAGCTTTCTCTCTTTAAGTTCGGCAAAAAGCTGATTGCATTTTTTGCTCTCAGGAATAAAGTATGCAGGTCTTATTATATCTGTAAGCGTTATGCTCTCTGGTACAAATTTTCCGATGTAGGGAAGTAAATCTTTTACATAACAAATACCTACAATGGCGTCAATATCATTTTGATAGACAGGTATTCTCGAAAAACCCTCTTCAACTGCAAGTTTTATAACATCTTCAATAGAAGCTGTGTTCTCAATTGCACATATATCCGTTCTATGTGTCATAATTTCGCTTACCGAAATATCGTTAAATTCCAGTATATTTTCTATCATATCTTTCTCGTGCTCTTCGATTGCTCCGTTTTCTTCACCGGCGCCTACCATAAGTATAATCTCTTCCTCTGTAACAGAGTTGTCGAGATTTTTTGGGTCAAATCCGAAAATTCGAAGTATTGAATTACTCATGAAATTTACAAACTTTGAAAGCGGTAGGGAAGCATAGTAAAAGAAAATTATAAAAGATGCGCGTGCAAAAGTAAAGCTTTCTGACTTATGTGCTATTAATTTTTTAGGCAACAAATCGGCTAAAATAAAAAACAGTAGTGAAAACACAAGTAGTGATATCAAAAAGTTTAATAAAAAGGCAATTACCGGATTAAGTCCGATGAAAAGATTAATTTTAGGCGCTACAACTAAAGAAGCAAATGAGACACTTAGTATCCCCCAAAAACTCAGTGCAAATCTTGATGCTAAGATTATATCGTTTTCGCTGTCTCTAATTTTCAAAAGCTTTTTAGCGCTTCCTATCGATTTATCTGCTGTTTTTTTTAGTTTTTTCTCATTGATATTGTGAAGATAGGCTTCACAACAAGAATAGATAATCCCTAAAATAAAAAATAATAAAATAAGGACAATGTTTAGAAAATCTGCGTTTAAATAACTACTACCGTCAGGATCAGGCATATATAATTCCTCCAAAAATTCAATTTATACGGATTTATTCTACTATAAAGTGGTATGAAATGTCAACTATAGAAAAAAAGTTAGTAAAAAACACAAATTTTACTTATATTAGCCTTTACATATAAGGTAATTGATGATAAAATAACAATGTACGGCGAAAGCTGTCAATATTCTTACATTGTATCCTTAAGGAGGAGTTTTATTAATGGCCAGAATTATGAAAACCATGGATGGTAACACCGCTGCTGCTCACGTTTCTTACGCGTTTACAGACGTTGCTGCTATCTACCCAATCACGCCATCTTCAAACATGGCTGACGAGACCGACAAATACGCTGCTGCAGGTAGAAAAAATCTATTTGGCAGAGAAGTAAGAGTTACAGAAATGCAATCTGAGGCTGGTGCCGCGGGTGCTGTTCACGGATCTCTTACAGCAGGTGCTTTGACAACAACTTACACAGCATCTCAAGGTTTGCTACTAATGATTCCAAACATGTACAAAATGGCTGGTGAGCTTTTACCATCTGTTATCCATGTTTCAGCAAGAACAGTTGCAACTCACGCTCTTAACATCTTCGGTGATCACTCAGACGTATACTCATGCCGTCAAACAGGTTATGGTATGCTATGTGCGAACAGCCCACAAGAAGTTATGGACTTAGGCGCAGTTGCTCACCTTAGTGCAATTAAAGGAAGAGTTCCTTTCCTTCATTTCTTTGACGGTTTCCGTACTTCTCACGAAGTTCAAAAAATCGAAACATGGGATTATGAAGATTTAAGCGATATGCTTGACTGGGACGCAGTTGACGCATTTAGAAGAAGAGCACTAAACCCAGAGCATCCAGTACTAAGAGGACAAGCTCAAAACGGCGATATCTTCTTCCAAGCACGTGAAGCATGTAATAAATATTATGACGCAGTACCAGGCGTTGTTATTGACTACATGAACAAAGTTAACGAAAAACTAGGAACAGACTACAAACCATTTAACTACTATGGCGCTCCTGATGCTGAAAAAGTAATCATCGCTATGGGTTCAGTTTGTGAAACTATTGAAGAAGTTATCGACTACATGGTAGCCGCTGGCGGAAAAGTTGGTATGATTAAAGTTAGACTTTACAGACCATTCGTTGCTAAATATCTACTTGACGTTATGCCTTCTACAGTTAAATACATCACTGTACTTGACAGAACAAAAGAGCCAGGTGCTATAGGAGATCCTTTATTCCTAGACACACTAGCAGCTGTAAACGGCACAGAGTTTGGCGCATGCCCAATTCTTTCAGGTCGTTATGGACTAGGTTCAAAAGACACACCACCATCAGCTATATTCTCAGTATATGACAATATGGGTGGAGCTAATAGCAAAAAGAACTTTACAGTAGGTATCGTAGATGACGTTACTAACCTATCTCTACCTGTATCTAAAGATGACGATACTGCTCCTGCAGGAACAACATCATGTAAATTCTGGGGTCTAGGTGCTGACGGTACTGTTGGTGCTAACAAAAACTCAATCAAAATCATCGGTGACCACACAGACATGTATGCTCAAGGTTATTTTGATTATGACTCTAAAAAATCAGGCGGTCTTACAATTTCTC
>CAYJIA010000044.1:0-16981 GCA_964370115.1 uncultured Eubacteriales bacterium | reverse complement strand
AACTTTGAAGATATAATAAGTTAGACAGTGTAAAGACTATAAAAATATTAAAAATTAGAAGAGAGATAGAAATTCAGGTAATATGAATTTTTGTCTCTCTATTTTATTGACAAATTATAATTTGAAGTGTAATATAATATATAGAACACTTAATATTGTAAAGGTTGGTGAATAATTATGTTAAAAATAACAAAAATAAATCTACTTCAAAGACCGATAAGGTCAGCGCTTATCTTAATTTTCCTAATTGTCACCATAGCCTTTGTCAGTTTTGCAGTATTTGCAAACGCATCAGCCCAAAAGCTCAGATACGACACATATAATAATATAGGAAATATGGTATTGGTGTCTATGCATCAGCTTAAAGGAGATAAAACAGTAGAAGAGGCAAAGGCAGAGATTTTGCAAATTGACGGCGTTTTGGGTGTAGATGAAACGCATGGTGTAACTATAAAACCATTAAATTTTGAGTTGGTAACACTGTATACAGGAGAGAACCCATATGAGCAGATAATGAGTGAGGGGGGTGAAGAATACTTTGAATATATGGGAGATGCAATTTGGCTTATTGGGAGTGGTGATATAGAGTTAAGAGAAGAATTTTTAAGAGGATTTGCAGAACTTGCAGAGGGCAAAAAGCCGACAAGTGAAAATCCTGGAGTAATAGTTTCAAGAGAGTTTTCCGAACACAACAATATGAGTGTAGGAGATAGTATAGAATTTGATGTGCTAACCCGAGCCATGGGAGAGTGGCAAAACTCAAAATGGAAAGAAGAAGTTTTTGAGGCAGAGATAATAGGGATTTTTGAAACAAAAGAGTATTTCGAGATAACAAAAGATAATTGGGACGGCAAATATGTTTTTGATGAAAGCCCATACAATAGGATACTATCTTCGATTGAATTTGCAAAAGAGCTTGATGATATGGGGGAAGAAAGGACATTTTTTCACTTTATAATTGAGTCACCAGATATAGCACATAGGGTTGTTGAGGACATAAGGGCTTTAAATGTCATAGGTGGCAGATTTGACGATGAGGTAAATATTAAGTGGGAGATTTTTAACGAATTGTTACCGCCTGTTTTAGATAATTTCCAAATGAGCATATTCTGGGTGACGATATCGGCACTTGCGGTAGGATTTACACTGATTACCATAATGCAGGTTATCTTTAACAATAAAAATGAAATGGGAGTACTTTTAAGCATAGGAGAGAAAAAAGGAAATATATTAAAACAGAAGTTTACCGAATATCTAATATTAATTTTAATAGCAACACCGATAGCCATAACTAGCGCATATGTCGCATTTTTGGGTATGACATCAGTGCTTCAGCCAATATATAATCCTACAAATGTTGGATATTCTGCGAAAACAGGCAAAGAGGACATACTAGCAAAACTAAGTCCAACAGTAGATTTAACTGCAATCTTACTCATAGCACTATTTGTGATTTTTATATTAATTTTATGGATAAGCATAACTGCACTGCAACTAAAAAGATGTAATGTAAAGGCATTTGTGCATAGTGAAGAATGACAGTAATTGGCAATGAGTGTAAAAAGGAGGTACACAATGTTTAAACGAGTAAAAATAAACCTACTCCAAAAACCGATAAGGACGATTTTATTGACAGCGACATTAATTTTAGTTTTATCATTTTTCTTTTTTGCGACGCTGATATTTCATGCATCAAATACATTTGGAAATGATGTTTTAGAGCAAATAAGTGGCGAAGTGGTGATTTATAGTGAAAGTGGAGAAGTACTAAAAAATGCAGATGATATTGCAAAAGAAATTGAAAAAATTGATGGAGTTGAAGGGATTTTAGCTTTTAGAACCCAAGGTGTCGAGCCTGTTAACTTTGAAAATGTAAAGGATTATCAAGGTGAAAATCCATTTAATCAAAAACATCTGTTTTTACACGAAGATGAGGCAGAGCTTATAAGCCATACTTTAGGGATTATAGGTATCACTAATATCAATTTATACAGTGATTTCGTAAAAGAATATTCAACACTAGCCGAGGGTGAATTTCCAAGTGAAGATAATCAAGGACTGTTAATATCAGAGCAACTGGCAAAACAAAATAATGTGGCAGTGGGCGACTACCTAGAGTTCTCACCACATAACTATGGCACAATGGATACGGGACAAACATATATCGGAGTGGGAGAGAAAAACTCATATAAAATAATTGGAATTTACTCTACCATACTTGAATTTATTGTTACAGAAAATAATGAAGAAGGTGCGGCCATAATTGCATCGAGTCCATACAACAAAGTATATTCAGATTATAATACTATATGTGAAATTTCAAATTTACCCAACACACTAGAGTCTTTTAGTGTGATATTGGAATCGGCAAAAGATACAGATAGTGTAATTGAGAGTATAAAACAACTAGATTATAACTGGAATGGGTATAACATAAGTAATATAATGGACGGTCAGGTCATAATGAGAGATCTTCAAAGTTTCATGGGTAGTAATACAATGTTGCTCGCATTGAGTTTCGTAGGTGGAATATTGATTTTTATAATAATTTTTTCTCTGTTCAATGACAATAGAGAAATCGGGATAATGATGTGCTTAGGTGAAAGGAAAGGGCGACTTCTAAGGCAGAGATTGTTTGAATATACAATGCTTATACTCGTAGCGGTACCAATTGCTTTATTAGTTGGTTTTTTTGTAGCGGTGATATTATCAGAACCGCTAGACCCAGAACTTGCACTTTATGATGATAGGTTTATGCAGGCAACACAAATTTATTCTACTGGTGAATTAGGCGATAAGTACTATAACGCAGAATTGACAGTGAATATTAGCGTAGGTAGCATTTTTCTAGTAGTAGGATTTGCCATAATGATTTTATTAATTATGTTATTAATTGCAAAATTTGTGATTTCAAAATATGATGTGAAGAAGTTTTTACAGAGTGAAGAATGATTGCGATAAAAATAAAACCACGGCAGAGCCGTGATCCACAATTCTCAATTCTACATTCTCAATTTCCAATTAGAAAAAGGAGGGTCCCATGATTAAACTAGAAAACATTCACTTTGAGTACAACAAAGACAAGGTGATATTAAAGGACGTGAACGCTCAGTTTTGTGAGGGGAAGATGTATGCCGTTGTAGGGCCATCTGGTGTGGGTAAATCCACGCTTTTATCCCTTATTGCAGGGCTTGACAAACCTCAAAGCGGAGAGCTTTATTTCGACGAGGAAAAAAGCGACTTTGACGAAGTCATAAGAAAGCAAAATATCTCGATGATTTTTCAAAACTTTCTATTATTTCCATACATGACTGCGGTGCAAAATATCGTTGTTGCAATGGACATAAAAAACGGAGGAAATCCCGAAAGTGAACTTAGGGCAAAAGAGATTTTGAAAAGTCTTGGAATTTCCGACAAAGATATGCACAGACCCGTCAAAAAACTCTCAGGCGGTGAACAGCAAAGGGTGGCGATTGCAAGGGCGCTTGCCACGGGTTCAAAATATATCTTAGCCGACGAGCCGACAGGAAATTTAGACGAGGACAACGCCGAGGCTATAGTCGATATCTTAAAGAAACTTAGCAGTCAAAACAACTGCTGTGTAATAGTCGTCACCCACTCAGACTATATAAAACAGCAGGCAGACATCAGCTGTACCCTATCAAGAGGAGATTTGCACTTCTCGGGAGAGTGATATGAATATCATATTTAAAAGAGCGATTTTAAGCTTTAAAGGCAGAGTGGGAAAAAGCGTTTTGTACATACTCTTTTCCATGGTGCTGGGTTTTTGCATAGCCGTTATCGCCTGTTACATAACGGCTGGCAACAGCTATGTAACAGAGATTGCAAAAGGCATAGACGGCAGGGTGATTTTAACTAGGACGGTGTACGACCCAGAGGAGACATTTAGCCCGAAAGATAGCTGGATAAATGCGCTAAACTATCACTCAAACATAGAATACTTTGAACATATGGGCGACAGTGTAAGTGTATATTTAAGAGACTACGAAAAAATAGAAAGCACCGTGCGAGAGCTTAACAAGATGATAAGCGACGAAGAATACGAGTTTATGGACTTTACTGACAGTCAAGCTGCAGCCCTTTACAGCTCTGTGAAACTCTCGCTAGGACTGCAAAACCTAACACTCTATATAGCAGTAGCGGTGCTAATAGCAGTGTTTTTCGTGCTGTTTATCAACATGAGTTTGACATTTAATAAGGACAAACAAATTTTAATAAGACTAGGTGAAACAAAGGGGAATGTTTTCAAACAATTTTTGTCACTGCAACTTTTGTGGGTGTATATACCACTTTTCGTGTCGTCAGTGATAGGTTTAATGCTAAACGGCGTGATATCAAAAATCTGGATAAGCACAGTGGTGGTAGACTCGGCAGAGACTTTTACAAACTATGAAAGCCAAAGAAATGCACTGGAGCTTTTGCAAATAGACGGGCATATAATGCAGTTTTTAAGCCTAGTTTGGATATTTTTATGCTTATACTGTGTAGCTATATTGCTTTACAGAAAAAGAATGGAGTCATAATTTAACTTGCCTAAAAGAATAAAAAGTGATAAACTTAAAATAACAATTTTGAAAGGTGGCAATTTTTATGAATGAAGTAATTAACAACATAATGACAAGGCGCAGTATTCGTGCGTTTACGGACAAGCCTGTATCAAAAGAGGACATAAAAACTTTAATAGACTGTGCGCTAACTGCGCCAAGTGGTGCAAATAAGCAGACTTGGAAGTTTACTGCGGTTTTAAACAAGGAAATTATCATAGAACTTTACAAGGCGATAGGAAAAGCTTGGGGAAATGAAAATTATAATATGTACGACCCTATGGCGCTTATAATCCCGTCAAATGTAAAAGACAGCAAATGGGGAAGGGACGACAACGCCTGCGCCATGGAAAATATAGCGCTTGCAGCGCATAGCATGGGACTAGGCTCGGTGTGGATTAACCAATTAGTTGGCTATTGTGAAGAACCTGAGATAAGGGCTATTTTAACAAAACTTGGAATTTCTGAAGATCACGAAGTTTACGGTATTGCGGCTCTTGGATATTCTGCGAAGCCTGAAGAGGGAGTAAGGGAGAAAACAGGTGAATTTGTGATTATTGAGTAAAGGGGGAACATGATGTTACCTAGCAGACAAAAGGCGATAGAGCTTATAGCGGATGCAGAGATAAAAAATCCAGGACCGTGGGTCAAGCACTGCTATACCGCAGCTGACTGCGCCGAAAAGATAAGTAAAGCCTGTGGGCTTGACAGCGAAAAAGCCTATGTCTTAGGGCTTTTGCACGACATAGGCAGGTATAATGGCATATATCAATTTAAGCACGTACTCGACGGATATGAGTATATGAAGAAATTAGGATATGACGAAGTTGCAAGGGTTTGCCTTTCTCATTCATTTGCAACGCATGATATAGACGAGTACATCGGAAATATTGATGCATCACAAGAAGAGTTTTTAATGCTAAAAGATGTATTAAATAATATGCAATATGACGATTACGACAGATTAATCCAACTTTGCGACTGCCTAGCTGGCGACAAGGTGGTGGACATGTCACAAAGAATGGACGACGTAGAAAAAAGATACGGAAATTACCCCAAAGTAAAAAGGGATAAAAATATGGAGCTAAAGGCATATTTTGAAGCAAAATGCGGGAAAAACATCTACCGCATAGTGTGCGAAGATGAGAGCCTTTGGGGAAAATAAATAAAATGTGCAAAGGCGTCATTTCGGCGTCCTTGCACATTTTTTTTAAAACTATAATTTATAAAACTTTTAATCAGGCTGTTGGCCATTATGGGCTTGCCATTTACATTTACCAAAAGAAAAATCTGAGAAGGTGGCTGTGAAGCTTGAATTTTCTGGGCTACAGGCATAAATTCCAAATTGAACTTTTTTACCTGCATTAAACATATGGCAAATTCTCATTTGAGAGAATTTTTCACCGTCTTTAGAACATTCGATTAGAAAATCATTTTCACGGCGGCTAAGCCTATACCACATGGATTTTATGTCGGCTGAAATTTCCGTAGTAGCCCAGTCGGAATAGCCGTTATTTGTCACAACAGAGCCGAGGTGGCTAAAGTCTTGGTTTTCGTACTCGATAGAACCCTTAATCCAGTTATCAGAGTCAAGGTACATCACTACACCGCACTGGTCAAACCTGTGATTTGCATTAAATTCGGTTTTAAATGTAAAGGAAAAATACTTTTCATCGCTATCGGTTTGCAGTATGGGCGCATTGTCGTTTCTGAAATTATAATAAGTTCTCTGCCATAAATCCGTATGTGGATTTGTGGTTATTTTTATTTTATCACCTAAAATTTCATAGTTCTTGGGCTCTCTTGTCCATTTAAATTCCCCAAAATTCACTTTATTCACCTTTTCTTATGTTTTTAACAGTAATATTTTCTATCTTAAAATCTTCAAATATACAGGTAGTTCCTTTGCCTAAAGGTGATTGAGATGCCATTCCTACTTTTATCGTCTCGTTCATCTCAAGGTGGAAAAATCTCATCATTTCGTAATTTTTTCCATCAATTGAATAATGGAAAGAGAAATCATTTTTTACCCTGACGGCTTTAAGATATATTTCCTTATAATCAATATTCGCACCGTTTGCATCGTCGGATATGCCATTTGTAACTACGCTTACAGCGGCGGTTTTGCCAAAGTCGGTCAGCTCAAAACAAGCCTTCGCCCAAAGTGCTTCGTGCTCCATTAACATTAAAACGGCAGAATCATAAGTGTCTTTAAATTCGACACTTGCCTTAACACTTGCAACAAAATCTCCACTTACTTCCGTGTACATAAAAGGTGCAGTGAAAATTTTATTTGCTGTGTTGGTTTCGTAGTCGTATGGGCAAAAATAATCGGTTTTTTCGCCTGACTTTAGGGTTATTACATTGCCGTTTACCTCTTCTGGGATAGTTTTGTTGATAAATTTAAAGTTCATAATTACTGTCCTTTCTAAGTTAAATATTCTCTTATAAGCTCGGTTGTCTCGTCTATTTCTTTCTTGAAATTTTCTGCGGATATTTTTATGGCACCATGACCTAAAATTATAATTTGCTCCAAGGTGTCAGAGGTTGCGACCCTCACCCTGTTGTGTCTTGCTACTTTATGCGTCACTTTTTCTATATACATATCTGCGGTTTCGGCTTCTTTTGTGTAAACGACACTTATGCCGTGGTAATCGTCCACAGAGCCCGGATTTCCCTTTACTTTGTAGGCGTCAAATACCAAAATAAGCTTGTTTTGTTTATAAGCGCTGTAGTTTGAAAGTATGTCCATAAGCCTTGCCCTTGCGGCGTCTATATTTTCTTTTGCAATTTCTTTTAACTCGTCCCATGCAAAAATTATATTGTATCCGTCGACCAAGACGTATTCGGGGCCTGTCAGCATTTTGCTGTCTTTCAGCTTGTAATTTTGCTTTAAATCATGTCTTTTGGGCGGTGCTAGTTTTTGTGGCAAGTCTCTCTTTATGCTTCCATAAGTTTTCTCGAAAATTTCTAAAAGTGCCTTATCGTCCTCTAATGCCATGCCGTTAGTCTCAATTTTATAGGTGTTTCGCTTTGTTGGGTCTTCCTGTTTTTTCTTGGACTCGTCCTCAATTTGCATGAACTTGTCCACTTCATCCCACTTGACGATAAACCCACTGCCGTGTGAGCAAAACACCGAGTCGGGTGTGTTCTCTATGTCGCCCTCTGGGTCATAGCCTAGCCTTGATATGACTTCGTCTGCATTATGACAAGGCGCATAACCCTTTACCGAGCAGTAGAAATTACCCTTGCCTTTTGTGTAGGAGATTATATCTCTTTTGTACTCGATACTTGTAGACACTGGAACGACACCAGTGATTACCGTAATATCTCCTAAAGTTTCGGGGTCGTTAAAATGTCCACCCATTTTTTGTATATCAGATATAGCCCTGCCAACGTTTTCGGGAGGGACTTCTATTTTAAAGTCGTAAACAGGTTCTAAAAGTACAGATTTGGCACACATCAAGCCTTGTCTAATCGCCCTGTAGGTCGCCTGTCTGAAATCACCACCTGTAGTGTGCTTTTCGTGTGCCCTACCAGCTATGAGAGTTATTTTCATGTCGGTTATGTCAGAGCCTGTCAGCACTCCTATATGTGCTTTTTCTTCTAAATGGGTTAGTACTAGGCGCTGGAAATTTTTGTCTAATTTGTCGACACTGAGCTTTGCATCAAAGACAAGTCCGCTTCCCATTTTTAAAGGCTCTAGTTTTAAGTGTACTTCTGCATAGTGCCTTAGAGGTTCAAAATGCCCCTTACCTATAACTTCTTCTTTTATAGTTTCCTTGTATACTATGCTTCCCTTGTCAAACATTACGTCAAATCCAAAGCGTTCCTTTATTACGGTGCTCAAAATTTCCAGTTGTATTGCACCCATCAGTTGTATATGTATTTCACGCAGTTTTTCGTTAATCACAACGTGAAGTTGAGGGTCCTCTTGCTCTAAAATTCTAAGTTTTGATATGAGTGCAGATGTGTCCGTTTCCATTGGGTACAAAACTTGATAGCTTAAAACGGGGTTGATGATAGGCAGTACAGCCTGTTTTTCTTCACCTAAACCCTCGCCTGCATAGGTGTTATTAAGCCCTGTTACAGTGCAAATCTGACCCGCAAATACTTCATTTGCCTGAGTGAACTTTTGGCCGTCATAAATTCTTATTTCGTTTGCCTTTTCCTGCCAAGAATTACCGGACTTATCCTCGCCAAAAGTTACTGCCTTCACTTTAAGACTGCCGCCTGTTATTTTCATATGGCTTAGCCTGTTGCCCTGCTCATCCCAAGTGATTTTGTATACCCTCGCACCAAATTTTTTTGGTCTTTGCTTTGGTTTGGCGTAGAGATTTAAGCCGTCTAAAAATTCTTTTACACCCTCAAGTTTTAATGCAGAACCAAAAAAACAGGGGAATATGTTTCGCTTTGATATCTGTTTCTTTATATCGTCTATATGTATGTCGTCATGTTCAAGAAAGTAATCCATCAGTTTTTCGTCACACATTGCAACATGTTCGTGCAAGTTTGAGTCGTTAAAGTTTATGAAGTTGCCCTCAAGCTTTTGACATAGTTCATGTATTAAATTTTCCTGACCCCTGTTTTCTAAATCCATCTTATTTACAAAAACAAAGGTTGGGATGTTATAGCGTGTAAGTAGGCTCCACAGCGTTTGGGTATGGCTTTGCACACCGTCGGTAGAGTTTATTACAAGTACGGCGTAGTCGAGTATTTGCAACGCTCTCTCGGTCTCAGAGGTAAAATCCACGTGTCCTGGGGTGTCGATGAAGTCTAATATTATATTATCAAGCTTTACAGAGGACTGCTTTGAAAAAATAGTGATGCCTCTTTTTCTCTCTATGCTGTGCGTGTCCAAAAACGCACTTTTGTGGTCGACTCTGCCTAAAGAGCGGAGTTTTCCACCGAGGTACAGCATAGCCTCTGATAAAGTTGTCTTGCCTGAGTCAACATGGGCAAGTATTCCAGCCGTTATATGTTCCATTATTAAATCCTTATCTAGTCTCTTTTTTGTATGTCGAGTTTATGTGTTTTTGCATAGTGTTTAAGATAAATCACGCCCAAAAGTAAAATGACAGGGAAAATAGTTCCGGTGAGCATACCAAATCTTAAATCTGTTTGGTCAGATATAGCACCGAGCATTGCAGGGCCTATAGAGCAACCTATGTCGCCACCTATTGCCAGTACACCAAACATTGCTGCACCGCCTTTTGGGAAAATAGCACTAGAACAGCTTATGGTACCAGGCCACATTAGGGCAACACCAAGGCCACAAAGTGCACAGCTGATAAGCGAAAGAATAGGTATTTGGAAAAGTGCCGTTCCCACATAGCAAAGTGCTGCAAGTGCAGACGAGGCTATGAGCGTGTTAAATAAATTTATCTTATGTCCGTAAATTCCGAAAATAACTCTGCCTATACCCATAAACACGGCAAACAGACAAGGCCCTAGCAAGTCGCCTACAACTTTTGAGACACCGAGTGAAGTCTCTGCAAAAAGTGAGCTCCACTGCGCCATTGATATTTCAGAGGCACCGGCGCAAATCATAATTAGCATTGCGATGAGGAATATTTTTGAAGAAAAAAGCTTTTTAAGTGGAGTTTTCTCCTCGTGGGGTATAGTATCTCCTAGAGGCACTTTGATGAATGAGAAGAAATTGTAAATGGGGATGAGCGCCCAGACAAGAGGAATAAAATACCAAAGGTCGTCACCCAAGAAAAATAAAAGCGTAGTGGTAACGATAACTACAAAAACCTGTCCCCAACAGTAAAATGAGTGTAAAAGGCTCATGGCAGATGCCTTTGCCTCGGAGGGTATTGCATCTACTATGGGGCTTAGTATAACTTCCATTACTCCGCCACCTAATCCACATACAAAAGTAGAGATTGCAAGACCTAAAAAGGCAGAGGGCAAAACATTTGGCAAAATTGCCATTAGTACAAGGCCCAAAACCGCCATGCCTTGAGAAAAAACGGCGGATTTTCTATATCCGATTTTATCGACGTATTTTACAGAAATTAAGTCGGCTAAAATTTGAGTGCAAAAGTTAAAGAGTATCAAGCTTGCAAGCAAAGTGTAGCTTAGATTAAATTTTTGCTGATATACAATAAAGAGAAGTGGTGATAAATTGTTTATCGAGGCATGCACAAAGTTTGCCCTGTAACAGGCAAAAATAGTGGGTTTGTATGTGTTTTTCATAATTTAAACTCCTAATATGCAAAAGATAGATTGATTATACTATGTTTTTATTTTTCTGTCATCATATTTTTAATATAAAATTAACTAATTTTGAACGAAAAGTAATTGATTTTTTGTAACAGACAAGCTATAATAGGTAAGATAAATATTTTAAGGAGAGTGCACTACTATGAAACTTGGCGTTTTTACTAATGTTGTGGGAAATAAATCCCTACCTGAAGCTTTAGAGTACTTTAGTTCTCTTGGCATACAAATGATAGAGCTTGGTTGTGGCGGTTATCCCGGTACAGACCACTGCAATCCAGATGAGCTTTTAAATGATGAGGCGAAATTTGAAGAATTTAAAGCTACTATTGCAAAATACAATATGGAAGTCAGCGCTTTTAGCTGTCACGGAAACCCTGTTCATCCAAACAAAGAGCTTGCAGCTGAGTTTGACAAAGGCATGAGAGATGCTGTTTTAATGGCTGAAAAAATGGGTATTAACCAAATCAACTGTTTCTCAGGTTGCCCTGGCGATAGCGCTACATCACAATATCCAAACTGGGTTACTTGCCCATGGCCAGAGGATTTCCTAGCTATACTTGACTACCAATGGAACGAAGTTCTAATTCCTTATTGGAAAGAGTTTGTTGAGTTTGCAAAATCTCACGGCGTTACAAAAATAGCTTTAGAGTTACACCCAGGATTTGCGTGTTACAATGTACATTCTCTAAAAAAACTTAGAGATGCTGTAGGCCCTGAAATCGGCGTAAACTTTGACCCTAGCCACCTAGTATGGCAAGGCGTTAACCCTGTTGCGGCTATTCGTGAATTAGGCGATGCTATATTCCACGTACACGCAAAAGATACAAAAATTGATCCTATCAACACAGGCGTAAACGGCGTTTTAGACGTGCAACACTATGGTGATGAGATTAACCGTTCATGGATATTCAGAAGCGTAGGCTACGGAAATGATATGATTTACTGGAAAGATATAGTAAGTGCTTTAAGAATGATAGGCTATGACTATGTTATGAGCATTGAGCACGAAGACAGCCTAATGAGCCAAAACGAAGGCTTAACAAAAGCTGTAGCAATGCTTAAAGAAGTTATGGTATTTGAGCCAAAAATGACGGAAATGCGTTGGGCTTAAATTTAGATTAAATTAGATTAATAGGAGTAATAAGGGTATGAAAATAATGGTAGAGACTTCTGCTCGTCATTTGCATGTTTCAGATGAGCATTTAAAAATTCTTTTCGGGGAGGACGCAGTTTTATCAAATAGAAAAGACTTGTCACAACCCGGACAATATGCAACAAATGAAAAAGTAGAAGTCATTGGGCCAAAAGGTTCTTTGGTGATGACAATTTTAGGGCCTACACGTCCTGCAACACAAGTCGAAATAGCTTTAACAGATGCTAGAAAAATCGGTCTTTCTGCTCCCATTAGGGAGTCAGGAGACATCGAGGGTTCTGCACCATGTACGCTAAAAGGCCCTAAAGGCCAAGTGGATATAGACAAAGGTGTTATAGTTGCAAAAAGACATATTCACTTAAATCCAGACGAGGCAAAAGCGGCAGGTGTTGAAGATAAAGAAATCGTAGGCGTTAAAGTTGACTTTAACGGCAGAGCTTTAATTTTTGGCGATGTAGTTGCAAGAGTTCATCCAAACTTTTCGGCTGCAATGCACGTTGACACAGACGAGTCAAACGCGGCGGCACTACCTGGTACAGTAGACGGCGAAATCGTAAAACTTTAATTTTACATAGAAAACGTGGCAATAATTTGTCACGTTTTTTTATTAAAAGTTTTACTAAATTTTTTTATTAGTTAAGAATTGCAGGTAACAGATATGAAAATAGAAACAGAAAGATTAGTACTGCGCAAAATGACACAGGACGACTATTTTGACCTTTGTAAAATCCTCAGGGATAAAGATGTAATGTATGCATATGAACATGCCTTTAGCGCGGGCGAGGCACAGTTTTGGCTTGATAAGCAGTTAGAAAATTACATAAAGTATGGATTTGGACTTTTTGCCGTAACTATAAAAGAAACAGGGGAAATGATAGGGCAATGTGGAATTACTATGCAAGACGTTAAAGGTAGTGATGTCCACGAAATAGGATATCTTTTTCAAAAAGCCTATTGGAATAAAGGCTATGCAACTGAAAGCGCTATAGCTTGTAAAGCTTATGCCTTTAATGTATTGGGGATAGGCGAGGTGTATTCTATAATAAGGGATAGCAATGTAACATCGCAAAATGTCGCAAAAAGAAATGGAATGGAACTTGTAGACGGGGTAATTAAACACTATTATGGTATGGAGATGCCACACCTAGTATATAAAATTTGTAAATAATGAAAAAACTACTTGTATATTAATAAAAACAGTAGTATAATTTGAATAACGAAAATAACAACATTACGGAGGTCATCATAATGAGCAAATATATCAACTTAATGGAAGAAGTCGTTGAAATGCATTTTGACGATGTGTGCAAAAATATAGATTGTTGTACTTGCAGTGAGTGCAGAAACGATATCATAGCGCTTGCGCTAAACAGTCTACCACCAAAATATTTTGCATCTCACAAGGGTGAGCTTTTTTCAAAGCTTCAAACAGTCACAACTCAGTACAATGTAGATGTAATCAGGGCTTTGACAAGTGCTGCAACAGTAATAGCGGAGCACCCAAGACACACAGATGGTGAAGAGGAAAAAGCGTAAGTTATTAAGAAAAGTAAAGTCGAGTGGAATTTTCTGCTCGACTTTTTTTAAAAAGCAAAAGAGGCTATGTTTATGAAAAGAAATTTTAAATTTAAAGAGCCAAATCTAATGCGGGAATTAGAGGAGCTAGATGACCTTTTTTTTGAAGGAAGAGAAGATGAAAAAGAGGATGTAATTATAAGAAATGCAGACAAAAAATCAGAATATTTTGCTATAAGCACGTTTGAAAGTGTGCATTTTATTGATTGCAAATTTGACAATGTGTCATTTGAAGGTAGCATTTACGAAGAGGTTATATTTGAAAATTGCGTTTTTAACATGTGCAATTTTAGAAAGAGTAACTTTGATGTGGTAAAGCAAATAAACTGTGTGCACCGAAACAGTGATTTTTCCGGAAGTAGGTTCCACTGTGCTAGTTTTGTAAAATGTAATATGAGATACTCGAATTTTACAAATTGTAATATCAATGGTTTTAGTGACATCGAAAGTGATTTTAGTAATACTTTCTTAGGTAGCTGTAGACTAGATAATACAATGCTTGAAAAAACTTCATTTTATGCCGCCGACTTTTTTCAGACTTCTTTAAAGGGCATAGATTTTAGCGAGTGTAATATAGAAGGAATTACTGTATCAGACGATAGGCATGAGCTTAAAGGTATAATTGTAAATGCCTCACAAGCGCTGGATTTGACCCAAATGTTTGGAATAGTTATAAAATAAAAAAGGCTAACACAATTTTTTGACTGTGTTAGCCTCTTTACTTTTAGATTGAGATTAGTTAAGCACGTAGTTTTAAACTAAATGCAACCCATCCGTTTTCTTCTTTTCGTTCAATAACTTCAAATTTGTCGCAAATTGCATCTAAAACATCTTTCTCGCGCTCGGCTATAATTCCGCTTATTATATAAACCGAATTTTCCTTCATGAATTTTTCCACGTCTTTAGAGAACATAATGATTACATCGGCGACTATATTTGCCACTAATACATCAAATTTTCCATGAACTTTATCGGACAAATTTCCGCATATGCCGTCAAATTTATCGGCAACATTATTCATATCTGCGTTTTCTATCGAGGTTTTTACAGCCAGCTCGTCGATATCTACACCGACGGCTTTTTTTGCGCCCAAAACTAGGCCTGCAACTGATAAAATTCCGCTACCACAGCCCATGTCCAAAATTTCGTCGTCAGTCTTTACATGTTTTTCTAAAAACTCCATACAAAGCCTTGTAGTCTCGTGAGTTCCGGTTCCAAAGGCAAGTCCTGGCTCTAAATTTATTACTTTTCTGCCCATGTCGTCAAATTCATCTTCCCAAATAGGGCGAATTAATAGCTTTTCACCTATTGGCATTGGCTTAAAATACTTCTTCCAGTTGTTAATCCAGTCCTCTTGCGCACAAGAAGCCAAATCAATTTTGTGTGAAATTTTTTCACTGTTATAACGCTCGGTCAAGAAAGCTACAGCCTCTGCTGGATTTTCTTGTGGTGCTAAATAGACGTGAATATAGGCTATATCGCGGTCTTTTTGTAAAAGTTCTTCATCAATTAAATCTATATGTGCAATTTCTAAGGCTTCCGCTTCTAAATTTGAATAATCCTCAATATAAATTCCATAGGGAACAAGCATTTGAGCTATGTCGCCCGCTGTGTCGACATCTTTTGCATTAATTTCTATTTTTACTTCTGTCCATGCTGAGTTTTCCATAAATAACACTCTCCTTTTTTAGTAATTATATAGTATTTAAAGTTTTTAATCAATAGTTTTGGGAGGATAAATGAGTAAGCAACAGTTTTTCATGCAAGGCATAAGCCTTACAGCGATTTCATTTTTAATACGCACCGTGCATATTTTTTACCGCTCGTACATTTCTGGAGAAATCGGCGCCGAGGGAGTGGGGCTTTTTCAGCTTATATTTTCTATATTTATGCTTGCCGTTACACTTTGTACTTCAGGTATAAGCCTTGCCGTGACAAGGTTGGTTTCAAGCGCAATAGCCTCGGGCAGGCGCAATGAAATCCGCTCCATAGTAAACAGATGCCTGCTGTTTTGCCTGTCGCTTAGCATTGCTGTGTCCTGCTTTTTCTTGTTTTTTTCAGACTTTGCCGCCGTTTACTTTTTAGGCAATGCAAAAGCCGCACCTTGTCTGAAAATCTTAGGCTTAGGGCTTCCGTTTATGTCCCTGTGCACCTGTATGAAAGGGTACTTTTTGGCAGTCGACGAAAGCGTAAGCTGTGCGCTTGCAGACATGGTAGAGCAGGGTGTCACTATAGGTGGTACGGTAATACTCTTTTGTTTATTCCCGTTTGCGAGTATGGAAGTCGCTTGTATGCTAGTCATGATAGCCTCAAGCCTTGGAGAAATAATATCGTTTTTAATCGACTTTCTATTTTGCCGAATTAGTCTTAAAAAGCACACTCCAAAGCAAAAGAAGAAAAATAAAGAAGTCATGCATGGCATGGTGCATATCGCATTGCCTTGTACATTCAGCTCGGCGGCAAGGAGCATGATAAATGCCGGCGAGAATGTGCTGATACCAATTCAGCTTCAAGGCGGAGGATATTCCTATCAAAGCGCCATGACTCAGTATGGCTTATTGCAGGGTATGGCGATACCCGTGCTATATTTCCCTTCGTTTTTCCTAGGTTCTTTTGCAAGCTTGCTAATACCAAAAATCACAAGAGAGCGCGAAGTAGGGCACAAAAATGCCGTCGCACATATAAGCCAAAAGGCACTAGCGAGTGCTTTATCTTTTGGAATAATAACCTCGGCAGTATTTTTTACTTTTGCAGATTATCTTGGAATGGCGTTTTATCAAAATGAGGAAGTCGGATTTTTTATAAAAGTTTTTGCGCCTATTATACCACTTATGTACCTTGATATAGTTGTGGACTGTCTATTAAAAGGGCTTGACGAGCAGTTAAATTCAATGAAATACAACATAATGGACTCATGCATAAGGGTGGCACTGATACTTTTACTCATGCGTACTTTTGGAATTGAGAGCTATATAGCGATAATATTTTTTAGCACGATTTTTAATGCTGGACTAAGTATTTGGAAAGTGGTATCCGTGTCAAAATTGAAACTCAAATTTATTTTAAAAATATTCTATCAAATTCCCTGTGCCTTAATTGCAACATTTTTGGCAAATCAAATAATTCCTCAGTTTGAAAGCAATATAATTTTCTTAGTCTTTGCCGGCAGCTTGTCGTATGGTTTGTATATGGTGTTTTTGGCGATAGTTAGGTTGTGTTTAAGTAAAGAGTGAAGGTGAAAATCTCTGTTTTTGCAATAAAAAAAACCGTTCGGTTCTCGGCATGTCGAAAAACAGCAACAAAAAATACCACACAAAAGGGAAGTATAAAGAAGCTTTTTCTATCGCAAAAAGCTTCCTCTTTTGCCCCTCTTTGTGGCAAAATTCACCTTCAAAAATGCTCTTATAAGGATAAGATTTCGTTTTCTGCGGAAAACGCCTCAGGGCTCTGCCCTAAGAAC
>CAYJIA010000043.1:0-17455 GCA_964370115.1 uncultured Eubacteriales bacterium | reverse complement strand
ATGAGCCAGCTTGGCTCATTTTTTTTGCTTCCTGCGTCACAAACACTTGCAAATTCCACCCGTTTTTAAAGCTTATAAGTAACTGTTCTTTATGAGCTAAAATGCTTTACCGCTTCTAAAATAATCTTTACCGCTGTGTCGGTATCGAATTTTTCCGTGTCTATTGTCAAGTGATAATTTGACAAATCATCCCAAGTTTGGTTTGTATAAAAATTATAGTAGTTAGAGCGCTGTTTATCTTTTTTATAGATATAATCAAGCGCTTTTTTCTTTTCTGCAAGACCGTTGTCAATTACCCATTTTTTGCGCTTTTCTTCGCCGGCGTGAATGAAAATTTTAAATACATTTTCATGTTCTCTTAAAATATAATCACCACATCTGCCGATTACAACACAAGGACCCTCTTCGGCAGCTTTTTTGATTATATTTGTTTGCAAAATAAATAATTGGTCGTTTATTGGCATTTCGCCTGAACCGCTTATTAACCTAGTGCCAAAAGGATAATTGCCCATTACCATAGAGTATAAAAGGCTGCTGCCTGCTTTTTCATCTACTTGAGCAAAAATTTCCTCACTGAGTCCGCTTTCTTTTGCGGCTATGCCGATAAGTTCTTTGTCAAAATATGGAAGATTAAGCTCTTTTGCAAGCTTAATTCCTACAGTGTGTCCACCGCTTCCGTACTGTCTGGCGATTGTAATAACAGGTAACATAATAATATCCTCCCAACAAAATAAATAAAAACTGTATACAAATTGACAAAAATATATACAATGTTATAGGTATATAATATATTCTTTTTTATTAATTGTCAACAGCTTTTGTGCTAAAAGTAAAATAAATATTGATAAATTCATTAGATTTATGTATAATTACAATATTAATCATGAATTTTTCACTTAATCTTCACATATTAGGGTTAAGATTGATGAAAATTAATATAAAGAGGTGGACATTATGCATAATATTTTAGTAGTAGATGATGAAGAAAAAATAAGAATGATGATAAAAAAATATGCAGAGTTTGAGGGGCATACGGTAAGTGAAGCGGTCGATGGAATGGATGCTGTAAATATTTGCAGAAGAGATGTCGACAAGTTCAATATTATTATAATGGACGTAATGATGCCAGAGCTTGATGGATTTTCGGCAGTGGCAGAGATAAGAAAATTTTCTAAAGTGCCTGTCATAATGCTTTCTGCAAGAGGAGAGGAATATGACAAAATTCATGGTTTTGAGCTTGGTGTTGACGACTATGTAACAAAACCTTTTTCTCCAAAAGAACTTATGATGAGGGTCAATGCCATAATCAAACGCTCTACAGGTGAAACAAATGAGAAAAAAGATATGTTTAAGCATGAAGGTTTAGAGATAGATTTTAGTGCGAGAATAGTCACTGTGGATGGACAAAGGGCAGAGCTTTCTCCAAAAGAATACGAGCTTTTATACTATATGGTAAGCAATAAAAATATAGCACTGACAAGGGATAAGCTAATTTCCAATGTATGGGGATATGATTTTTATGGTGACGACAGAACGCTTGATACGCATATTAAATTATTGAGGAAAAGTCTTGCGCAGTACAGTAAATTTATTGTGACTGTTAGAGGGGTGGGGTATAGGTTTGAAGCTTAACTTGCCAAAAAATAAAAAAAGAATAGGCGTTCGCACACAGATTTTTATAGGTTTTGGTGTTTTTACCGCGCTTATAATTGCACTTATATGGATATTTCAAATCAGCCTTTTGAATACATTTTATAAGTTTATCAAGCAGTCAGAGATTAAAAGTACTGCGAGCTATATTGAGGCGAATATTGACAGTGATGATTTGACAGAGGTTCTTAGAGATGTAGTAATACTTAGAGATATAGATGTGCTTATAACCGACGACGAAGGCAAATATATTACAAGTTTAGCAGGGTTTAACAACAGTCTTTTTGAGACAATTACAACATCACAAGCGATTGAAATGTATGTACAGACAAAGGCAAGTGGAGGGGAATATTTAGAAACCTATCCGGTTTTTGATTTTACTCGTTTGGCTTTTGATATTGTTGATTATGGCAGAGAAGAATCAAAAGGTGAAAGTAAGTCCGAGGGTGTTATGTTTTTAAAGACGATAGACACACAAAACGGCGAAAATCTACTCTTGTTTTTAAATACAGTTGTGACACCCGTAGACTCGACAGTAGAGACACTGAAAATACAGCTTTGGTGCCTTAGCGCTGTTATGATAATAGTTGGGTTTTTACTGGTGCTCTTGATATCAAATAGAATTTCAAAACCTCTATCTAGAATTAACAGTACGGCAAAGGAACTTTCAAAAGGTAATTATGACATACAATTTGACAGTGCAGGTGGAGGAAAAGAGATAAAAGAGCTTTCGCATACACTCGATGTTGCTGCAAAAGAGCTTTCAAAAGTTGAAAATTTAAGGAAAGATTTAATCGCAAATGTGTCGCATGACCTTAGGACACCGCTTACGATGATAAGTGGTTATGCCGAAGTCATGAGGGATATTCCAGGCGAAAACACACCTGAAAATGTACAAATTATAATAGACGAGGCGAAAAGGCTTGAAAACTTAGTAAATGATTTGCTTGATATTTCAAAACTAGAGTCGGGAAACCAAGAAATAAAGATGGAACAGGTTAATATTACAAGTAGTATCAAGAATATACTGTTAAGGTATGATAAACTTGTGGATTTCAGTTTTGATTTTTATCATGGTGAGGACGTTTTCGTCTTGGGCGATGAGCTTAAACTCTCACAGGTCATATACAATCTTGTGAACAATGCAGTGACCTATACAGGAGAAGACAAACGAGTAGTGCTTACACAAAGTGTCAAAGACGGATATGTTAAAATCGAGGTAAAAGACTCAGGGATAGGCATACCTGAGGATAAAATTAAGGACATTTGGCAGCGTTATTACAAAGTAGAAAAAGAGCATAAAAGGGCAAGAATAGGCACGGGGCTTGGACTTTCTATAGTAAGTCAAGTGCTTGAACTTCACGGTGGCAGTTACGGTGTAATAAGTGAAGAAAACAAGGGCAGTTGCTTCTGGTTTAGTCTGAAAATTTATGATAGTGACCAATCTGAAGCTTTGTGATATAATTAAGAGGAGGGAATGACTGTGGAGAAAATTAATCTAAAAAACCAGCTACATGAAGTGGCAAGGAATATGGAAACGATGCGCGACACTATGAGCTTTTCAAGAACGGGCACGACACAGGAAGACAACTCGGGAATTGATAACTACAGTAGCGAGCAAAAGCAATCAGAAGATTTATATTACACAGGAGGGCAAGAGCATGGATAAAACACAGCTAAGAAACCAGCTACACGAGGTAGCACAAAGAATTCGCACAATGCGTGAAATTATGGGGATTTCGCCAGAGGAAATGGCACAAAAAACCGATGTAAGCCTTGATGAATATAATAATTATGAATCAGGCACAACCGACTTTAGTTTTACATTTATCTATAAATGTGCAAATAGATTTGGGGTGGATCCGACAGATCTTATTATTGGTGTGAGTCCTACGCTTTCAAGCTATAATCTTACAAGGAAGGGCGAGGGTTTGCCAATTGCAAGGCGAGAGGGATTCGAGTATTTAAACATGGCTCCATTTTTTAAAAACAAGGCGGCAGAGCCATACTTTGTAACCATGCCTTATGAAGAAAAAGAGCAAAGTCAGCCCATCGAGACTGCAACACATATAGGGCAGGAGATGGATATTGTCTTAAAAGGCAGCATGAAAATACAAATAGGCGACAAGTTTGAAATTCTAAACGAAGGCGACACAATTTTTTACAACAGCGCAACGCCGCATGGAATGGTGGCGATAGGCGGTAAAGAATGTCAACTTTACGCTATAGTCTTTAAAGGCGAAATGGATGATAGCTTCTCAAAAGAGGATAACTTCCACAAGATTGTTGCAAGTAAACGTGCAAACAGTAAGCCAAGTGAAGTTGCCGACGCGTTTATAAAAACGGAGCTGGACGAGCAAAATGTACTAAAATCTATTAAGTTTGTAAATGAAGATAAATTTAACTTTGGCTATGATGTAGTCGATAAAATTGCCGACAAAAAACCAGATAAGCTTGCCATGCTTCATGTGTCACGTGAGCACGAAGTAAGGCGTTTCACCTTTGGCGATATGAAAAAATACTCAAACATGACAGCAAACTATTTTAAGAGCATAGGAATTAAAAAGGGTGACAAGGTAATGCTTGTACTCAAAAGGCATTATCAGTTCTGGTTTGCAATTACTGCACTTCACAAACTGGGTGCCGTCGCAATTCCTGCAACAAATCTTTTAATGGAGCACGACTTTGTGTATAGATTTGATGCCGCTGATGTAAAGGCACTAGTTTGTACATCAGACGGTATGGTGTCTTGGGAGGCAGAAAAAGGCGCTGTAAAAGCAAAAGAAAAACCAATTTTAGTCCTATGCGGTGAAGACCGTGAGGGTTGGCATGACTTTAATGAGGGCATAAAAACCCAAAGTGATGAGTTCCCAAGGACACAAGATACCTCTTGTGGCGATGACCCTATACTTATGTTTTTCACCTCAGGTACCACTGGTTATCCGAAAATAGCAGAGCACAGCCATACCTATGGCCTTGCGCATTATGTGACGGCCAAATACTGGCATAATGTAAATCCAGACGGCATACATTTCACAATTTCCGATACAGGCTGGGGCAAGGCTGTATGGGGTAAGTATTATGGACAGTGGCTATGCGAGGCGGCGATATTCACCTATGACTTTGATAAATTTGATGCAAATGACTTGTTACCTATGTTTAAAAAATACAATATTACCACGTTTTGTGCACCTCCTACCATGTACAGATTTTTTATCAAAGAAGACTTGTCTAAGTTCGATTTGACCAGCCTAGAGCATTGCACGGTAGCAGGAGAGGCACTAAATCCAGAAGTGTATGAGCAGTGGAAAAAAGCGACTGGCTTATCACTTATGGAGGGTTTTGGGCAAACAGAGACAACACTTGCCGTGTACAACCCTGTCGGAACAGTACCAAAACCAGGCTCTATGGGTGTGCCTAGTCCATTGTACGATATGGATATTATCATGCCAGACGGCAGTTCTGCCCCTCAAGGTGAGACGGGTGAGATAGTAATTAGAACCGACAAAAGTGTGCCGTGCGGACTTTTTGGCGGATATTATAAAAACGATGACAGAACAAAAGAAGCATGGTGCGATGGAATCTATCACACAGGTGATACTGCGTGGAAAGACGAAGATGGTTTTTATTGGTATGTGGGAAGAACCGATGATTTGATAAAATCGTCAGGATACAGAATAGGACCATTTGAGATTGAAAGCGTAATAATGGAATTACCATACGTTCTAGAATGCGCAGTAACACCGTCTCCAGATCCTGTAAGAGGTCAAATTGTAAAGGCAACTATAGTGCTAACAAAAGATAAAGTCGGAAATGATGAGCTTAAAAAAGAAATTCAAGACTATGTAAAAAAACACACAGCACCATACAAATACCCAAGAATAGTAGAGTTCAGAGACTCTCTACCAAAAACGATAAGTGGCAAAATAAGACGTGTGGAGCTTAGGGACTAATTTATATAGTGAAGAGTGAAAAGTTTCGGCGAAAATCCTGCGGATTTTTGAATAAAAGTTTTAGTAAATTTTTTACAAAAAATTTCAGGTTCTAAGGACAGCGTCCTAAGTCGCTTTTCGCAAAAAGCGAAATCTTATTGAAAGAAAAAAAGTTTTCTTATAGTGATTTCCTTAAAAATGCTGGAAAATCCACGGACGACGAAACGTCGCCCCTACGATTACAACTTATATTTTGTCGAAAATCCTCGGGCGGCCGATGACCGCCCCTACCGCAGAAAACTTAAATTTCGGTGTAGGGGCGACCATTGGTCGCCAGTGAGGTTTACGCAAAACCTAAGGCAAGAGCAGAGCCCTTGCCCTACAGTATTAATTTAAAATCACTAGAAAATTTCGGGTGGCCGATGACCGCCCATGCCACAGAAAATTTAAATTTCGGTGTAGGGGCGACCATTGGTCGCCAGTGAGGTTTACGCAAAACCTAAGGCAAGAGCAGAGCCCTTGCCCTACAGTATTAATTTTAAATCACTAGAAAATTTCGGGCGGCCGATGACCGCCCATGCCGCAGAAAACTTAAATTTCGGTGTAGGGGCGACCATTGGTAGCCAGTGAGGTTTACGCAAAATCCAAGGCAAGAGCAGAGCCCTTGCCCTACAGTATTAATTTAAAATCACTAGAAGATTTCGGGCGGCCGATGACCGCCCCTACCGCAGAAAACTTAAATTTCGGTGTAGGGGCGACCATTGGTCGCCAGTGAGGTTTACGCAAAATCCAAGGCAAGAGCAGAGCCCTTGCCTTACAGTATTAATTTAAAATCACTAGAAAATTTCGGGCGGCCGATGACCGCCCCTACCGCAGAAAACTTAAATTTCGGTGTAGGGGCGACCATTGGTCGCCAGTGAGGTTTACGCAAAATCCAAGGCAAGAGCAGAGCCCTTGCCCTACGATATCTAACAAAAAACACGGAAAGCATTTTCGCTTTCCGTGTTTTTTATTATTATTATTATTATTAGTACATTCCGCCCATATCAGGAGCAGCTGGCATTGCTGGTGCTGGCTCTTTTATGTCTGTTACAAGGCTTTCAGTTGTAAGTACTGTAGTTGCAACTGAAATAGCGTTTTGTAGTGCTGAACGTGTTACTTTTGTTGGGTCTACTATGCCAAATTCTAGCATGTCACCAAAGTTTTCTGTAAGTGCATTGTAGCCATAACCGATTTTTGAAACTTTAAGAAGTTCGCTCACTATTACCGAACCTTCAACGCCTGCATTTTCTGCAATTTGTCTTACTGGCTCTTCTAGTGATTTTAGAAGGATAGAAGCACCTGTTTTTTCGTCTCCGCTTAGAGTTTCTACTAGTGCTTTAACAGCTGGAATAGCATCGATAAGCGCTGTGCCGCCGCCTGCTACTATACCCTCTTCTACTGCAGCTTTTGTAGCAGCAAGAGCATCTTCTATTCTTAGTTTTTTCTCTTTCATTTCTATTTCTGTAGCCGCACCAACTTTGATAACAGCAACACCGCCTGCAAGTTTTGCAAGTCTTTCTTGTAGCTTCTCACGGTCAAAGTCAGAAGTTGTTGTCTCGATTTGACTTCTGATTTGTCCCACTCTTGCTTTTATAGCATCTGAGTTTCCAGCGCCGTCTACGATGATTGTGTTCTCTTTGTCAATTCTAATTTGGCTTGCGCGTCCTAGTTGCTCTACTGTAGTCTCTTTAAGGTCTAGTCCTAACTCGTCTGTGATTACTTGACCGCCTGTTAGAGTAGCTATGTCTATTAGCATTTCTTTTCTTCTGTCGCCAAAACCTGGAGCTTTAACGCCAACACACACAAATGTTCCTCTTAGTTTGTTTAAGATGATAGTTGTAAGAGCCTCACCCTCGATATCCTCAGCTATGATAACTAGTTTTTTACCAGCTTGAACAATTTGCTCTAGTAGTGGTAGGATTTCTTGGATTGAAGAAATTTTCTTGTCTGTGATTAAGATATAAGCATCGTCAATTTGAGCTACCATTTTATCTGTATCAGTAACCATGTAAGGGGTAATGTATCCTCTGTCAAACATCATACCTTCAACAACTTCGCTGTAAGTTTCGGCAGTTTTTGACTCTTCAACGGTGATAACACCGTCTGCTGTCACTTTTTCCATAGCATCGGCTATCAGTGTGCCGATTTGTTCGCTTGCAGATGAAACCGCAGCTACTCTTGCTATGTCGTTTGTGCCAGATACTTTTTGCGAATGTGTAGAAATAGCCTCAAGTGCTTTTTCTGCTGCCATTTGCATACCGTTTCTTAAAATCATTGGGTTTGCACCAGCTGTTACGTTTTTCATTCCGTCACGAATTAGTGCCTGTGCCAAAAGTGTAGCTGTTGTTGTACCGTCGCCTGCAACGTCGTTTGTTTTTGTAGCAACTTCTTTTACAAGTTGAGCGCCCATGTTTTCAAACGCATCTTCAAGCTCAATTTCTTTAGCAATTGTAACACCGTCATTTGTGATAAGTGGTGCGCCAAATTTTTTGTCTAAAACTACATTTCTTCCTTTTGGACCCAATGTGATTTTAACTGTGTTTGATAATTTATTTACACCCTCTAAAAGTGCTTTTCTTGCGTCTTCGCCGTAAATTATTTGTTTAGCCATTGTGTTGTTCCTCCTAAATTATTCTACTATTGCTAAAATGTCAGATTGACGTACTATTGTATAATCTTTGCCGTCTACTTTTATTTCTGTACCTGTGTACTTGCCAGTGATTACTCTGTCGCCCTCTTTGATATACATTTTAACTTCTTTATCTTCTACTATTCCACCAGGACCTACTGCTACTACTACAGAAACTTGTGGTTTTTCTTGAGATGCGCTTGTAAGCACTATTCCGCTTTTTGTGGTTTCTTCTGCTTCCTCAGCTTTGATTAGAACTTTGTCTAGTAATGGTTTTACTGTCATGAGATAACTGCCTTTCTCCCAAATTTTAATCTTTGGGTTAAAAATTATGTTTTAATTAATATTAAATCTTTGAAAAAAGAGTTTTTAGCACTCTTCTTATTTGAGTGCTAAAAACATTTTAATAAACACTTAGCTAAAAATCAAGTGATTTTTCTGTAAAAATATATTTTTTACAATTTTTTCATAATTAAGCCGTCTCTTTTGGCTTATCTTTAATTCTCCACGCTACAAATAAATTTCCGAGTGACAAGGTCGCTGCAAGGAAGAATACCCAGTGTGCGCCATAAAGTTCCCAAATAAATCCGCATATTTGCGCCGCGATAATCGCAACAACGTGGTCAAGGCTTATACCTGTGGATAAAACGCTTGTTATTTCACTTTGCTTAACGGCGATTTTCTTTAGATAAACCGACTTTACCATGCCTATTTGCATTGAAAGTCTGTCTAAAACAAACAAACCGTAAACTACAATTACAGGCCAGCCTGACTGTGGTATTGCATTTTCGGCAATGCCCCACACTATAAATCCATAAAGCACATATATTATTATGAAGGTAAGCGCGTCTAAATACATCATAAATTTAATTCCAAGTTTATCCATAAGCTTTCCTATGTATTTTAAGAAGAAAATTCCGATAAAACTTGAAACTATCGATAAAACCGACATTACATCGGCGCCCTTTAAAAGCATGTCGATTACAACCCAAGAACCAAAAACATATGCAATTTGCTTTTGTACTCCGTGAAGTATGGTCAGAATATAATAGAATTTATATTCTTTTCTGAAAATAAGTTTAAATTTCTTTTTCTGTTTAACTTGCAACACATTGTCTTTTTTTGCTTGCTTTACAAGTAAAATTGCAATAAATGTCGCTAAGGCAAAACTTATTCCAGAAACTATAAATATAGTTGTTGTTTGTCCTCCAAAGCTGAAAATTCCAAATCTAAATCCAAAAAACACTATAATTCCTGTTAAAAAGAGAATAGCCGTCCTAAAACTTGCGTACATACCCATGCGTTCACCTACACGGTCAGGCTCGGCAAGTGCCATGCCTATTCCGTCTTGAAGCGGCATAAAAATATGCATACCAAGTGAGTTAGTGAACAAGAATATTAACATAACGGTAAAGCTAGGTGCAAAAAGTCCAAGCGCCATAACACCTATACAGGCAAGGATTTGTGCTATTACCGCTATTCTTAAATCTCCGATAAAAGAGAGTGCCGCAATTACAAAAACGCACAAAACGCCTGGTAATTCTCTTGGAAATTCGATAAAAGCTCTTTGAGATGCCGTGACATTATACGCCTCTTTATAATAGTTTGCATAAACTGAATCGCTAAGCCCGTTACCAAAGCTTGCAATACAGATTAGTATAATAAATAAAAACATAGACATGCTAATGCCTTTTTTAGTTACTATATAGTTTTTAAGTTTATCCATTTTAAACCTCCAAAATAAAATCCTATTGATTGTACCATTTTTAGACATATTTAGCAAGATTTATATTGACTTTCTTTATTAGAAAACGTATTATTAGTTTAACACACTAAAGAACTGATTGGGGAAATTATGAATAGGATTAATAAAAACGACATAATAGTTGTAAAGGTGGGAACCTCTACACTTACTTATAAAAATGGAAAACCTAATTTAAGACGTATGGAAGAGCTTGCAAAAGTCATAAGCGATTTGCAAAATTCTGGTAAAAAAATGATACTGGTATCTTCGGGTGCAATAGGCGTCGGAATGGGCAAGGTAGGGCTTGAAACAAGACCTTCAGACACGGCAAAAAAACAAGCACTTGCAGCAATTGGACAATGCGAGCTGATGTTTATGTACGATAAATTTTTTTCGCAGTTTAATGTTGTAGTGGCGCAAGTTTTGCTAACAGGAGATGTCGTGCACAGTGAGACGGGTGTAAAAAATGTAAAAAACACATTTTCTGAGCTACTATCCATGAATATAGTCCCCATAGTAAACGAAAACGACACTGTTGCCACTTACGAGCTCGAGGGCAAAAATATTGGCGACAACGACACGCTCTCTGCGATAGTCGCAAAGCTTGTAAAAGCAGATATGCTTGTCATGCTCACTGACATAGATGCTATGTATGATGGCGACCCAAAGGTAAAAAAAGATGCAAAGCGCATAGCTTTTGTAGAAAAAATTGACGAGAGTATAGAGGCACTTGCCACGGGTGCGGGTTCATCGCTTGGCACAGGTGGAATGATTACAAAAATAAACGCCGCAAAAATTGCGACGGCTAAAGGAATTACTACCTGCATAATAAACGGCGACAATCCATATAATATTTACGATTTGCTAGAGGGTAAGGACTTGGGAACAGTATTTAAGGAGGTAGACACGAATGAGTGAGGTAAAAACTTTAGGTAAACTTGCAAAAGAAGCATCGTCGGTGCTTGCTGTTTCTGGAAGCGCAAGGAATTTGGCCTTACAGAAAATAGCGGAAGCGTTAATTCAAAACGACGAATTTATAATAGCAGAGAATAAAAAAGACTTGGCACTTGCAAAGGAAAACGGTATAAGCGATAGCATGGTAGACAGGCTTATGCTAAACAAAGAGAGGATAGCGTCTATGGCAGATGCCGTGATAGAAATAGCTAAATCCTCTGACCCTTTGGGCAAAGTCTTGGAGGGCAAGACTTTAGAGAACGGGCTACTCATAAGCAAGGTTACTGTTCCTCTTGGGGTTATTGGAATAATATTTGAGTCTCGCCCAAATGTGAGCTGTGACTGTGCCGCTCTTTGTATCAAAAGCGGAAACACAGTTATTTTGCGAGGTGGCAAAGAGGCGATTAATTCCAATACAGCAATTGTAGACACAATGCGTGAGGCGATAGAGGTAGCGGGACTACCAAAAGACTGTATAAATCTTATAAAGGACACGAGCAGGCAATCGGCAAAAGAGCTTATGGAGCTGTCCGAATACCTAGACTTACTTATCCCAAGAGGAGGCGCAGGTCTTATAAGAGCGGTAGTCGAAAACGCGAAAGTGCCGGTAATCGAGACAGGTGCTGGAAACTGCCATGTTTATGTCGACAAGTCGGCTGACTTTACAGTAGCGAATAATATAATATTTAATGCAAAAACCTCGCGTCCGTCGGTTTGTAATGCGATAGAGACGGTTTTAGTCCATAAAGACATAGCAAAAGAGTTTTTGCCACAAATGAAACAAAAACTCGACGAAAAAGATGTTGAACTAAGGGTATGCGAAAAAACCTCCACAATTTTACCTGAAAGTAAAAAAGCAGAGGAAGAAGATTGGTTTAAAGAGTATGGTGACTATATACTAGCCGTGAAAATTGTAGATGACGTAAAGGACGCAGTCGAGCATATTGAAAAATACTCCACAAAGCACAGTGAATGTATAGTTACAAGCGACATAAAAACTGCGGAGTTTTTCATTAACTCGGTCGATAGTGCGGCGGTGTATATCAATGCATCTACAAGATTTACCGACGGCGGTGAATTTGGCCTTGGTGCTGAGATAGGAATATCCACCCAAAAACTACACGCAAGAGGCCCCATGGGAGTCGAGCACTTAACATCATATAAATATGTGATAAGAGGAAATGGACAGATTAGATAATAATTAATAATGGATAATTAATAATGAATTAATGGTGGTGAAAATCCTTAGGATTTTTTAATCAAACACGCAAAGGCGTGAACCATAATTCTCAATTATCAATTATCCATTCTCAATTAGTTAAGGTCTGTAAATTTTATAAAAATATTAGTTGGCAGTATTTTTCCTAAGAAATTTAGAAATTTATAGTACCAGTTGCCGATATATTTTGTTTTGCCTTTAAGTGCCGCATCTAAGGCTCCATAGGCAAATTTTTGTGGCTTTTCTTCGGGAAAAGACATGTATCTTGACATACTGTTTTGTTCGATTTTTGCTTTGTGGGTAAAGTTTGTTCTCATTCTTCCTGGACAAGCGGAGAGCACGGTTATTCCTCTAGGCGCTGCCTCGACAGCCACTGCCCTTGAAAAAGAATTGACAAAACTCTTTGTTGCACTATAAACTGCCATGCCAGGAGTGGGTCCAAAAGCTGTAAACGACGATACGTTTATTATGATTCCACCGTCTGACATAAGCGGTAAAGCCATAGTGCAAATTGCAGCAGGCGCCGTGACGTTTAGGTCTATCATTTTTTTATTGAGCTCCCAGTCAGCATCGATTACATCGCCGAGGTCTCCAAATCCTGCACAGTTTATGACCACTCTTATATCGGGCTTTTGCTCATCTATCACCCTTTTTAATACAGTTAAATTTTTCTTAAGCCCTAAATCCATGGGAATGGGCAGTACAGTAATGTTTGAGTTTGTCGCCGACAAGGCTTCAAGCTTTTCTTTTCTTCTTGAAATAAGCCAAAATTCATCTATCTCTGGACAAATGTCTAAAACTGCATAAAAAAACTCTTTTCCAAGTCCGGCAGATGCTCCAGTAATTATTGCTACAGGCATTATTTTCCCTCCTATTTTTAGACAAGTTAATACAATATCTAATATTTTAACTCGAAATATTGAAATAGTCAAAGGAAATTTTTGAAAAATGTTTAAATTTGTAAAAATTTAGTGTATAATACTTGCGTATATAGGAAAAATGAAAGGAATTCAAATTTGATGAATAATAAACTTATAGGCATAATAGGTGCCATGGATATCGAAATTACAGAGATTAAATCAGCAATGACAGATGTAAAGGAAACAAGCTTTATGTCTATAGATTTTTTTGAGGGCAAGCTCATGGGGAAACCCGTAGTTTTGGCTAAGTGTGGCGTGGGCAAGGTAAATTCTGCGATTTGCGTCACAGTTATGGCAATGAAATTTTCACCCTACCTCATAATTAATCCCGGAGTTTCGGGAGGCGTTGGCAAGGGCGTTTTAATAGGAGACATGGTTATAGCCTCAAGCTGTGTGCAACACGACATGGACACAAGTCTTGTAGGAGACCCTGTGGCACTAATGACCATAGCGGGCAAGGATATGGTAAACATTCCTTGTAGTGAAAAATACAGCAAGATATTTTTTGACGAGAGCAAAAAAATATACGATGGAAATATTTTTAACGAGGTAATTGCAAGCGGAGACCAGTTTATTGCAGACCCAAAAAAAGTTATGGAGTTTAGAGAAAATTATAATGCCTATGCCTGTGACATGGAAAGTGCAAGTATGGCACATGCTTGTCTTATGGCAGGAGTTGAGTTTGTCGCACTTAGAAGTATTTCGGATAATGCAAACGAAAGTGGCGGAGTGGACTTTATGGAATTTGCTAAAAAGTCCGCAAAAAAAAGTATGCAGCTTTTAAATAACTGCATAGCTTTAATTTGATATGTAAACACAAACTGCTTTACAGGGCGACGGGGTCGATTATAAGTTCGTCTTTGTCTTTTTCCATAAGTGCACCAATGGTTGCAAGCATGTCACCCAGCTGTGTGAAAAAAAGGGCCAAAAGCTCTATTTCTTCTAAGCTTTTATCTTTTGAAATGCCTGCGGCAAGTGCAGAAATAGCGACTACGGTTGCACCTGGGTCCATACATATCACCACTTTCACTCTTAATATATTATGAGAAAAAACTTATTTTGACACTTTACGAAAACGATAATTAGTGGTAAAATGAATAGTATACAAAATTAATCTACTTTAGAAAGGTATGAAATTTATGCAAAAAATTAGAATAGGTATTATAGGATATGGAAATTTAGGAAAAGGCGTTGAGTACTCAATAATGCAAAACCCAGACATGGAGCTTTGTGGAGTTTTTACAAGACGTGACCCTAAAACTATCACACCAATTACAAATGGTGTAAATGTATATACTATGGAAGATATCCCTTCTATGAAAGGTAAGATAGATGTAATGATACTTTGCGGAGGAAGTGCGACTGACCTTCCCGTGCAGGGCCCAAAATACGCCGAGATGTTCAACATTGTTGACAGTTTCGACACACACGCCAAAATCCCTGAATATTTTGAAAACTGTGATAAAGCGTCAAAAGTAGGAAATAATATAAGTGTTATATCTGTAGGTTGGGATCCAGGAATGTTCTCCATCAACAGACTTTATGCAGGTTGTGTTTTGCCAAACGGCACTGATTATACATTCTGGGGCAAAGGCGTCAGCCAAGGTCACTCAGATGCTATAAGACGTGTAGAGGGTGTAAAAAATGCAAAACAATACACAGTTCCTGTTGACTCTGCAATTGAAGCAGTAAGAAGCGGAAGCGAGCCTGAATTTACAACAAGAGAAAAACATTTAAGAATTTGCTATGTTGTTGCAAACGAAGGTGCAGACAAGGCGAAAATTGAAGAAGAAATCAAAACTATGCCAAACTACTTTGCAGATTACGATACAACTGTAAACTTTATTAGTGAAGAAGAGTTAAACCGTGACCACAGCGGAATTCCTCATGGCGGATTTGTTATAAGAAGCGGAAAAACAGGTGAAAACAACGCTAATACTCATATCATTGAGTACTCTCTAAAACTTGATTCTAACCCTGAGTTTACATCTAGCGTTCTTGTATGCTATGCAAGGGCGGCACATAGACTTTCACAAAGAGGACAAGCAGGCTGCAAAACAGTATTTGACATAGCGCCTGGAGATTTAAGCATAGAAAGCCCAGAAACATTAAGAAAAAATTTACTGTAAGATTTTAAACTACTAATATTTTAAGGAGGTAGAAAACGATGTACACAAGAAAGATATTTGACGATCTATACTATGTTGGAGTTAACGACAGAAGGCTTGAGCTGTTTGAAAATCAGTTCCCTATAAAAAAAGGTGTTTCTTATAACTCTTATTTACTGCTTGATGATAAAACCGTTTTGTTTGACACGGTGGATTCTAGCGCTTGCGCGAGATTTGTAAAAAATGTTGAAGCTGCTTTAGACGGCAGAGAGCTTGACTATTTGGTGGTAAATCACATGGAACCTGACCATGCCTCAAGTATTGATATGATTTTAAGATTATATCCAAATGTAACTTTGGTTGGTAACGTAAAGACTTTTGGCTTTATCGAGCAATTTTTCCATAAATCAGTAAAGTCTCATGTAGTAAAAGAAGGCGATATATTTAATACGGGAAATCACGAATTAACTTTCCTTACAGCACCCATGGTTCACTGGCCTGAGGTTATGGTAACTTATGATATCACCACGAAAACTTTGTTTTCGGCAGATGCCTTTGGCACTTTCGGTGCACTTGACGGCAGACTTTATGCCGATGAATATGATTTTGACCGCGACTGGATTGATGAGGCAAGACGATACTTTACCAATATAGTAGGAAAATACGGCGCACAGGTGCAAAACTTACTTAAAAAGGCGTCTGCACATGAAATAAAAACTATCTTACCTCTTCACGGCCCTCTTTGGAGAAAAGATTTAGGATATTTTATAGAAAAGCATGACCTTTGGAGCAAGTACGAAGCGGAAAATCCAGAAGAAGTGTTTATTGCCTATGCTTCAATGTATGGAAATACTGAGTTTGCGGTAGAGACACTTGCGGCTAAGCTTTCTGACATGGGCAAAAAGGTAAAAGTTATGAATATTTGCAATACAGATAAATCATTTGCAATATCAGAGATATTCAGAGTGGGCAATGTAGTGCTTGCTTGCCCGACATATAATGGACAAATTTATCCTGCAATGGAGACATTAGTACTTGACATGAAAGGCTTAAATGTGCAAAATAAGAATGTATGGATTATAGGAAACGGTTCTTGGGCACCGACTCCTGTAAGAAAAATTACAGAGATTTTAGAAAATATGAAAAACATCTCTTTAAAGGATAGTCTAGTAATTAAGTCATCAATAAAAGATGATAGCGATATTGATGATTTGCTAAAATCGTTTTAATTAATTAAAGGTAGGTAAGAAAATGAAAAAAATTAGCAATGGTAAAGTACGTGACATTTACGCGGTGGACAACGACAAACTTTTACTTGTTGTATCCGACAGAATTTCTGCATTTGACAATGTAATGAACGAGCCTATACCCGACAAAGGTGTAATACTAAATAAAATATCAGAATTTTGGTTTGACTATGTTTCAGACATAGTTCCAAACCACATCATCTCAACAGATATAAACGAGTATCCAGAAGACTGCAAAAAAGATGAATTTAAAGGCAGAAGCATGCTTGTTAAAAAACTTAAAATGCTACCTGTAGAGTGCATAGTGCGTGGCTACATAACAGGTTCAGGCTGGGCTGATTATCAAAGAACAGGCGAAATCTGTGGAATTAAAATCCCTGAGGGCATGAAAGAGTCAGAAAAATTTGAGACTCCACTGTTCACACCATCTACAAAAGCAGAGCTTGGTGACCACGACGAGAATATCTCATTTGAGAAAACAGTAGAGCTTTTAGGATTAGAGCTTGCTGAAAAAGTTAAAGAAAAAACAATTGAAGTATACAAAAAATGTGCTGATTATGCTTTGACAAAAGGTTTAATCTTAGCCGATACAAAATTTGAGTTTGGTATAGACGAAAACGGTGAGCTTGTGATAGCCGATGAAGTTTTAACACCTGATTCAAGCCGTTTCTGGTCACTTGAGGACTACGAAGTAGGCAGAGGTCAACACAGTTTTGACAAACAATACCTAAGAGACTGGCTAAAAGCTAACGGATATGTAGACAAAGCCCCAGAAGTGCTACCACAAGAGGTAATAGACACAACAAAGGCGAAGTATATCGAGGCATTTGAAAAAATCACAGGTAAGAAATTTACTGTATAAAAAATGAGGGCAAAAAATTGCCCTCTTTTTTTTATTGGAAATTTCGTTTTAAAAATCCGAAGGATTTTCGCTACAACTTTTCACTCTTTACTTTTCACTAAAAAAAGGGAAACCCCCGACGAGGGTTTCCCTCTTAAAATGTCCACTG